>JAQVMQ010000023.1 GCA_028703535.1 Candidatus Omnitrophota bacterium
GGTTTATCCCAATGGAAAGGTTAGTAAGATTCCTACTGAAAAAGATTTGAATAAGCTCAGAAAGGGAGGCGATATAGCTCGTGAGATTCTAAAAGAATGCGGAGTAAAAGAAAAAAAAATATTTTTTACCAAACCGCGCGGTGCGCATCCGGGGGGAAGTGCTGCTATAGGCGATGTGGTTAATCCTAATCTTGAGACTGCTATCAAAAATCTTTTTGTTTGTGATGCTAGTATCTTCCCTAAACCGTTTGGATTGCCACCCATGCTTACTCTAATAGCTTTGGCAAAATGGTTTGCAAAAAAAGAAAGGTAGTTTTTATGGACATTTTAAAAGTAATAAAAGAAAGAAAAACTATACGCAAGTATAAAGATAAGCCTATACCGAAAGAAATTATTGAAAAAATAATTGAAGCTGGTCGTTGGGGGCCGTCTGTAATAGGACTTCAACCTTGGGAATTTGTTTTTATAGAAACAGAAGAAGTTTTGGATAAAATAATACAAAAATTAAAAGAAAGACTCAATGATCTAGAAACAGGGGGGCGTTTTGTTTTGCATTCTTCTATTTTGGCTTTATCTACTGCGCAAACAGTTCTTTTTGTATACAATACCAATGATTTTGTTAGAGCGTCAAAGAAATTCGGAGAAAATTACTCGAAATTTACAAGATTATCTGAAATAGAGGCGATATCAGCTGGTATACAAAATATGATTTTAGTTGCGGAGGAGTTAGGTATAGGTTCAGCGTGGTTGGATGCTCCGGTGATGTTTAGTGAAGATATAAAAAATATTTTAAAGATAGATAGAGAGTTAGTTTCAATTCTAACATTTGGGTATCCAGATGAATCAGGTAGCAGAACGAAGAGAAAAAAGATAGAGGATGTAGTTAAATATATTTAACATGATAGAAAAATATGATGTAGTAATAATAGGCGCAGGCGTTGGAGGGCTAACTTGTGGATGTTATCTTGCAAAGGCCGACTTGAAGGTTTTGATTGTGGAACAGCATGATAAGCCCGGAGGTTATTGTACGTCTTTTACGCGCAAAGGGTATAGATTTGATGTTGGCGTTCATTCATTGGGTGGAAAAACAAAAGGGATTATAGGGCGGGTTTTTAAAGATCTAGATTTGGATGCATTAGTTAAAGTTAATCAGTTCGACCCTACGGACAGAATTATTATGCCTGATAAAGAAGTGTACTTAAGGGCTGATCCTCAAGAGACAATTCTTGAATTAAAAAAACAATTTCCTGCGGAATCTAATAATATTGAAAGATTTTTTAGATTTATTATGCAAGAAAATTTTTTGAATGTTTATAAAAGTGTAAAAAAGGCCACAGTTAAAGAGTTATTAGATAGCTACTTTAATAACAAAGAATTAAAATATATTTTTAATGTTTTTCTAAGGAATTTAAGTATTCCTGCTGCAGAAGCGTCTGCGCTTTGCTTTGTTATTTTTTTGCGAGAGTACATTTTAGATACTGGTTATTATCCTGAAGGAGGTATTCAGTCTTTCCCAGATGGGCTAACCGAAATTTTCAAATCATTTGGAGGAGAAATTTTATTTTGTAAGAGAGTGGCAAGCGTAATGACAGAAAACAATGAAGTCTCAAAGATTGTTTTAAATGATGGAATAGAAATAAAAACTAATATTGTTGTTTCAAATTCGGATGCGACCACTCTTTTTAAAGAAATGCTTGATGTGGAGTTAAAGGAAAGATGCAATACGGACATATTGAAACCTTCAATCTCTGGCTTTGCTGTTTATTTGGGCTTAAAAGATGTTGAAGAAAAAGTATTTAACGGATTTTCTACGACATGGCCGTTTACTGATTTTGCCATTGATAGTCAAGCATTTTTAAACGAAGAAAGGGTTAGGCATAAGAGTTTTTTTTTAACGGAAATAGCTTTTTCTACTGCGCATGATTTAGCTTTTTTAGAAAAAAGTGCTAAAATAAGTATGGGGATATTTTCAGCTGCGACATATTCTGACAAAAAGTGGTGGGTTAATAGGGAAGAAGAAATATCAGATTGTTTAGTAGCAGAGGCACAAAAGATTTATCCTTTTTTAGATAGTCATATAGATATAAAAATTATAGCAACTCCGGAGACTTTTAGGCGTTTTACTTCAAATCGTGAAGGATCATTCTTTGGTTGGGCTTCGACAGTGGGGCAGATTAAGGCGTCTTTTTTTCCTCAGAAAACGTCTATTAAAGGATTATTTTTAGTGGGACATTGGTGCACAGAAGGTGGTGGACAGGGCGGGGTGCCAAAGTCAGTTTTTAGTGGGCGTCGTGGTGCAAGGCTTGTCATGAATGAACTGGGGAGAGCGTGGGGATATGCAGATTATTTTTTGTAAGTTTTTCGACAGAATAAAAAGGTAATATTTATGCCATTGTTTTCGATATCTTCTTTTTTTATTTTAATTTTTACTTCTTTCATAGCTATTTTTGTTCTCTTAAAGATTAAAGATAAAAAGTTAGGTTATATATGGTTTTTGATGTGTATTAGTAATGTTCTTTGGGGAATAGGTAGTATCAAATTTTCGCTAACTAATAATTATAATAATGCTTTTTTATGGTGGCAGATAGGGTATATAGGAGTAATTACAACTCCTGTATTTTTTTTCCATTTTGTTTTACAACTTTTAAAAATTAATAAAAAAAAGTTGTTAATTTTTGTTTATTTTTCGGGAATCTTTTTTATTTTTTATAATTTCTTTTTTTCTCGATTTTTTTTAGGGGATTTAACTTATAGATTTAATCAATTTTATTTTCAGGATTGGACAAAGAATCATAATATTTTATGGTTATTTTTTTATATTACATTTTATTGGGTTTTAGTGATATATGCGTTTGCTTTATTAGTTATAAGATATAAATTTTCTAGAGGCAATTTTAGGCAGCAAATAAAATATATTATTTTTGCGTCTATTATGGCATGGTTGGGGCCCCATGGCGATTTTTTGCTTGTTTTGGGCTTTAATGTTTATCCCTACTCTAATTTTTTTATTGCCTTTTGGCCTTCGCTGATAGCCTATGCTATAGTTAAACATAGGCTTATGGATATTCGTGTTTTTATTTCTAAGGCTATAGCTTTTTCGTTTGGTTATATTTTTTTTGTTGCGGTTCCTTTTGTTTTTGCTTATTATTATGAGGACTTTTTGCAGGATATCTTGGGCAGGCATTGGTGGCTTGTGCCTTCCGGGATGATCCTTGTCGTGTCATATATATCTCCGATAATTTATTTTAAAATAAAACAAGAGATAGATAAACAGCTTTTGAAAGAACAGCAAAGATATCGTACGCTTTTGTTGAAATCAGCTGAAGGCATGATACATGAGCATGATTTGAGCCAATTATGCAAACTAATAGTGTATATAATAAAGAAGAACTTAAAGTTGAAGTATGCGGCTATTTATCTTAAAGATAATGATTCTGATGAGTATTATTTAAAACAATCCATAAAAAGAAATAGACTTGATTACAAATTGAAATTTAGAGAAGACAGTCATTTAATAAGGTTGTTGAAACACAGATATAAGGCGCTTATATATGAAGAATTATCCGATGCTGTTAAGGAAGAATTGACTTCTATCACTGAGTTGGGTATGATTGTGCCCTCTTTTCGTGGTAAGGAGATAGTAGGGATTTTATTTTTAGGCGAAAAACTTAACAGAGAGGCGTATACTGTTGATGATATACAGATGTTTGACATTTTATCTAAGCAGGCGGCGCTTGCGATAATGAACAGTATGTATATTAACGAATTTAAACGCGCGCAGGAGAGGATGTTTGCCTCGGAAAAATTGGCGTCTATTGGCGGCATGGCCGATGGCATGGCGCATCAGATAAAAAACCGCCTTAATCAGTTTTCTGTAGGGTCAGGGGAGATAAAGCTTGAGATACAGGATTATATAGATAAGCATAGGGATGTTTTAGAGCAAAATCCCGATCTTAAAAAATCTTTGGATTATATTATACAGGTCTCGGACTCTTTGGTTAATAATGTTAAGAGGACGGACAGTATTTTAAAGGGGATACTGAATTTTGCCCGTACAGATGAAAAGGACGGGTATTTTGGATTTTTTTCTACACAGGATATTGTTGAGCGTGCCGTTGAGTTATTAAAAGTCAAACATCAGATAACGGAATTCCCTGTTGAGGTTATTTTTAACGGTGCTGAAAATATATACGGTGTTAAGGTTCAGATAATGGAAGTTCTTTATAACCTTATGGACAATGCTTATGAGTCTATTGAGGTAAAAGCCAAGATAAAAGAAGAGCAGAATAAAGAATTCAAGCCTCTTATTAAAATTACTTTTTCAGAAGATACTAAGAACTATTATATATCTATTGTTGATAATGGCGAAGGCATAAGGTTGTCTGATAAGAAAAAAGTGTTTGCCCCGTTTTTTACGACTAAATCATCTTATAAATCAGGTAGCGGCATAGGTATGTATATTGTCCAGAGGATGATAGTTGAGAATCATCATGGGTCGATAACTTTTGAGTCGATTTATCTGGAAGGTGTAGAATTTAATATCACTTTGCCTAAGAAGGAAAAAGAATAATGAATTTAGCTAATGGTATGACGTATCTTCGATGTGTGCTTGCGTTTTTTTGTGTATGGCTGATTCTTATTAATACTGTATGGTCATTGTCTTTTGCGTTTATAATATTTGTGATAGCGGCGTTTACAGATTTTCTTGACGGGTATTTTGCCAGAAAATTTAATCAGGTATCAAATCTTGGAAAGATACTTGATCCTATAGCGGATAAGATATTGATGATAGGTGTGTTTTTGGCATTGCTGATTTTCCCGGGTATAAATGTTATTATGGTTTCGTGTATTATCGCGCGTGAGGTTCTAGTTACGCTGTTGCGATTTTTTGCGTTAAGACGGGGGAAGGTTTTAGCGGCGCAGCAGTTTGGCAAGCATAAAACTGTTTATCAGATAGCGGCGATAATGGATGTTTTGATTATACAGATATTTTATGGGCTGTTTCCTGGCAATAAATTCTGGCTATTTTGTGTTGATTGGATTGAGCCGGTTATTATGTGGTTTGTTGTTTCTGTTACTGTGGCAAGTGGATTATATTATTTTTGGGTTAACAGAAAGCTTTTTTCGGGAAAAGGTTAAATTATTTGCATGGAATATTATTTCTTTTTGGACGAAACAGGGGACCATGGGCTTAGCTTTATAGACAAAAATTTCCCGATATTTCTTTTATGTGGTTGTTTATTCGAAAAAACAGTTTTTGATAAAATAGAAAAAGAAATAAATGTCTTTAAAACCGTATTTTTTAAAACAACAGAAATAATTCTTCATTCTAGGGATATCAGGAAATGCGAAGGAGCTTTTCAAATCTTATTTGATTTAAAAACTAAGGAATTGTTTTATAAGGAACTTAATAAAATACTTAAAAATAGTGTTTTTTATATTATTGCGGCAGCCGTACATAAGGAAAAACATATTCGCAAATATGGTAAAAGCGCCCATGATCCGTATTGTTTATCTCTTTCTTTTATTATTGAGCGTCTTATTTTCTGCACAGATATGTTTCCTGAAGAACCAGTTGTATATATCCGAGCTGAAGAAAGAGGGAAAAAAGAAGACATTGCTTTAATTTCTCACTATAATTCCATAATGGATCAAGGCACTTATTTCGTATCAAAAGATAGATTGCGTGCCAGAATAAAGCAATTTAAATTTTTTAATAAACGAGATAATGATGTAGGTTTGCAAATATCTGATCTATGCGCGTATCCTATGGCTAGATATTTATTGAATACAAAAGAGCCTAATGCTTCTTTTGAAATTATACAGGATAAAATTTATAGTAATAATTCGAAAAGGTTTAGAGGGAGTGGATTAAAGATGTTTCCATAAAAAACAAAAAACCTCCCAAAAGGAAGGTCTCTTGTCGACCGGGAGACACCCCGATCCAACTAAATGATAACATTTTCAAAAACATAATGCAAGACTAAAATTGCAACATATTGAATCAATGCATTGAGTTAGAAGCTATGTTTTATGGAAAGAATTCCCGGTGTTTTGAGAAAAAGATTAAAAAGGAGAAAACTATGAATAAGGAAAATAAAAAATGGGATAAGTTTTGTGTGGGTATATCTAATATGTTTGGGGTAGGGAATTTCCCAAAATGTCCGGGTACCGCGGCTTGTGTTGTGGCTGTTTTGGTATTTGTTCTGGTTAAGAGTATGACGGTTTTCTTGGTTATTACGGCTGTAGCGATATTTTTATCATATTTATGTGTTGATAGAGCTGAAGAGATATACGCTGAAAAAGATTGTAAAAAAATAGTTATTGATGATTTTTCCGGAATGCTTATTACTATGCTTTTTTTACCGCGTGATTTTACTTTTATAATATCCGCGTTTTTTCTGTTTAGGATGTTTGATATGCTGAAGGTATATCCGGCTGACAAGATAGAAGAGTTACACGGTGCCAAAGGTATTGTCGGGGATGATATTATTGCCGGGATATACGGATTTGTGTTTATACAAATTGCGATACATGTTTCCGCGTTAATATCCTAACCAATCTCCGAATTGACTCAAATTAAATGTTACCTATTAAATGTTACCTAAAGATTAATCTGTAACCAATTCCATCCCAGGGATGGAATTGGTTACAGATTGAAAAATAAGGGGTTTTTTATTTCCATCCCAGGGATGGAATTGGTTGTGGAATTGGTTGTGGAATCGGTTGCCCGGGGATGGAACTGAAATTTATTAGCCTAAATAAAGATTTGGGATATAAGGTCTAAGTCTTATTTAGTTGCGCTGAAAAAAGCTCAGTATGTTTTGCGCCTTTTTCTGATAAAACGCTTGAGAAAAGTGAGATGTTGTCTATTTCTAATGGAATATTTATTTTCAGGTTTGCTATTTCTTCTGTTAGTAAAATCAAGGAGTTTTTATCTTTTATCTTTCCCAAAGTTAGGTGGGGTGTGTATTTTTGAATTTTATCGCTGTCCAGGTTCAAGAGCGCTATGTTATAAAATAATGTGTGCGCGATTTTAGTTATTCCGGTGATATTTTCACCTGTTAGATATAGGATTACGGGTTTTTTTGTTGATTTGAAGAAGCTTAATTTATTTAAGTTCATTTTAAACTGACGGTATTGTTTGGCTGTTTCTGATAAAGCTTGTTTTATGTCAGGTAATGTTTCTTCCTCGATCTCTCCGAGAAATTTCAAGGTTATATGAAGATTATTTTTTTGTGTCCATGCCGTGTTTGTTTCGGATTTTTTTAAAGTGTCGATGATGCTAAGTATATCTTTTTTGGACTTTCCCGGTATTTTTATTGCGATAAACAGTCTTAACATAATATTTCTTTTTTTAAAAGATTTAAAATATTATAACAAGCTTTTTTTCTTACTGTCATACGGGTGCCGTTTATTTTTAATTTTTGTGTTATGATTTTTGTTTTATAGGATATGGAGAGGTATACGATGCCTATGCTGGATTTTGTTAAGGCGTCAGGACCGGCAAAACCTGTTATGGCAAGGCCTATATCTGTTTTAAACTTTGTTTTTACTTTTTTTGCTAAAGTTTCTGTTATTTTTTCGGATACGCCTTGGCTTTTTTGTGATGATTCCAGCGGTATACCAAAAAAGGTTTTTTTTGAGGTTAGAGAATATGCAATTATAGAGCCCTTAAATATTTTTGATGAGCCGGCAGGTGTTGAAAGTAAATATGATAGATAGCCGCCGCTGCAGGATTCCGCGGCAGAGATTGTAAGGTTCTTTTTTAGGCATAATCTCATTATTTCGTTTGGTGTTGTCATAGCCAGATTATACCAAAAAAAGTTATATTCTGTATGTTCTATTTATTAAATTTTTATATGTTTTTTCTTTTAGGCTGATGCTTGAAAGCTGATTGCTAAGAGCCAGCTAGTCTATTGACTAAAAAGGTTTACTATAGTATTATTCCTTTTAAATTGTATACTATTATTAATATACTCATATTTGTTGTACTGATTCTGCCGTGTTGTCAAAGAACGAGCAGAGAAAAGGAGGAGAATGATGGCTGAGATAAAAAAAATCGGTATTATAACAAGCGGCGGTGATTGCGGAGGCTTGAACGGCGTAGTCAAGGGTGTAGCGTCTATGGCTAATTCTTTGGGAATAGCAGCGTATGTTATACCTAACGGATATGCCGGACTTTATAATTTAGTTGATTTTAACTGTCTTACGCAGTTGACCCAAGAGCGTTGCGACAGAATAGATATATCTCTTGCCGGGAGCGAGGCGGGCCATTCGAGAGTTAAAGTTAAGAATATTCAGGATAAAGATAAGTTTAGCAGGATAAAAAAAGGACTTGAAAAATTCAAAATAGATGCGTTGGTTATAAGCGGTGGTGATGATACGGGCAGTGTTGTTGTTGATTTGATAGAACAAGGCATAAGCTGTGTGCATGTACCTAAGACTATGGATTTGGATTTACAGAGTTATTCTGTCGGAGGAGATTCGACTATAAATAAGATAGCCACTTTTGTTAACGAGCTTAAGACGACGGCGACTACTCATAATAGAATAATAGCGCTTGAAGTGTTTGGGCGTTATGCCGGGCATACAGCTTTTCGCGGCGGTGTTGGTGGAGACGCCGACGCTGTTCTTATACCTGAGGTGCCGGTTGATTTCGATGCTTTATATGAAGATATCAAATTAAGGTATATGCGCAGGATATTAAGTCATGATGTTTATTCAGGCAATTATATTATTGTTGTTGCGGAAGGATTAACTGATGTCTCAGGTAATGAGATAGTTGATGAAACTGCAGGTGTTGATTCTTTTGGGCACAAAAAACTTGCCGGTGCTGGGAAATATGTTTGTCAGCAGTTAACGAAACGTTTTAAACGAGACCCGGATGTTAAGGAATTCATGAAGAAAACACATATGTATGTTGAGAATATTTATGATGTACCTGAAGTCCGTCATGTGGTCCCGGGGCATCTTGTTCGTTGTGGACATTCTTCTGCTTATGATGCTAATTTCGGCTTGGAATGCGGAGGCGCTGCTGTACAGCTTCTTACTAAGGGGATAGATGCCGTAACTGTTTGTTCGGTTATTAACGGTGAGATACGCTATATGGACACTAAAGAAGCGATAGTCCAAAGGCATGTCAACATTGATCAGGTAAGTCTTCACGAAGATCTTGGTATTTGTTTCGGCAGGAAAAAAGAGAAGTTTATGCCTAAATTCAAAAAACTTAGCGGACAGCCTGAAAGATATATGTAATTTATATAGAGTTTTTCGGTTATTCTTCTTAAGTTGTATCTGTTAAAGGAAAGAGTTGTTTTAATACTTTATCGGAAAGTGGATTTTTGTAGCTGTAACAAATAAGAGGTATGATGTTAGATATAAATAGATTAAAAGTGGATGTTGCCGGTAAAAGGGTTTTGGATGATATCAATTTAAAGATTGATAAAGGGGAGGTCTTTGTCTTGTTCGGGCCTAACGGCAGCGGGAAATCGACGTTATTGAAAATTATTATGGGCTTTTACGGCTATGAACTTGTTGAGGGCAGTATTGTTTTTAAAGGTAATGATATCGTAGGCCGAAAAGTTGAAGAACGTGTAAAAAACGGTATAGGCATTATGTATCAACATCCGCCGAGTGTTACCGGCGTGAAATTACGGCAGATTGCGCAAAGATTGACGGATGACGAGAATAAGATAAATGAATGGGCAGAAAAACTTGAGCTTACTGAACATTTAGATCGTGATATTAATGTTGGGTTTTCGGGCGGCGAGATGAAACGTTCGGAGTTGTTTCAGTTGATGCTGCAGGAACCTGACCTGTTGCTGCTTGACGAGCCTGAGTCAGGGGTTGATTTGGAAAATATTTCTATAATGGGGAAGGTTTTGAACGGTTATTTGTCGCATCCTGATAAATCAGCGTTGATAATTACTCATACGGGATATATTCTTGATTATGTTAAAGGAAAAAAAGGGTCTGTATTGATGGATAACCGATTGTGGTGTGTAGGTGAGCCTAAAGAGATGTTCGATAGTATAAGGCGGTCGGGTTATGAAAAATGTAAGGGGTGTGTATGTCCTCAAAAGGGCTAGATGCCAGATTTAGCACAGAAGATAAAGAGAAAATAATCGCTGCCGGTATGGATTTGACTAACGACACGCGTAAAGGGACTTTTGTGCAGGAAGATTCGGATACTATAGTCTCAGAGAGCTTTACTAAAGATGTTGAGATATTGAGTGTAAAAGAAGCGGCTGAAAAGATAAGTGATTTCCAAGAATATTGGGGCAAAGCTTTTGATGCTATCGGAAAAGAATATGATGAAGAAACTGACGGAGGTTACTTTATACGTGTTAAGGCCGGTGCGAAGGTTGAAATGCCTATACAGGCTTGTATGTTCATAAAAAAACAAGGTATAACCCAAAAAGTACACAATGTAATTATAATTGAACCAGGGGCAAGTGTTTATCTTATTACCGGCTGTGCATCGGCAAAGGCGGCTAAAGAAAGCGCGCATTTGGGACTTTCTGAGTTTTATGTTAAAGCTGGCGGATATTTGAATTTTACTATGATACATTCATGGGACAACGATGTTGTTGTTAAACCTATGAGTGCGGCACTGGTTGAAGAGGGGGCGTCTTTTATTTCTAATTATATATGCCTTGATCCGGTTAAGGATATTAAAATGTATCCTACCGCGGTTTTGAGGGGCGAGCGTGCCAGGGCTAGTTTTAATTCACTTATTGTTTCGCATGAAGGGACTTTACAGGATATAGGGTCAAGAGTTATATTTCAAGCATCGAATACCCAGGCTGAGATTGTTTCACGTGTTGTAAGTCTTGGCGGTAAAATAGTCGCGCGTGGACATTTGAATGCGTGCGCGGATAAGGTTAAAGCACATCTTGAGTGTAGAGGCTTGATCTTGTCTGAACGCGGGAATATTCATGCTATACCTGAGCTTGAGACGGGTTTTCGTGATGTTGATATGAGCCATGAAGCGGCGATAGGCAAGATCAGCAAAGAAGAAATAGAATATTTATGTTCAAGAGGTATTACAGAGGAAGAGGCACAGTCAATTATTATACGCGGATTTATGGATGTTGATATTTTAGGGTTGCCTGAAATCATAAAAAATGAAGTGAAAAAGATTGAGGAAAAAACTTTACGGGAGGGACTTTAGTACTGTGAATAACCTGATAAAAATTAAGTTATCAGAGAAAATAACACGGACGAGTTCTGTTTGCAGTTTTAGGTTTATTGCCGATAAGAAAGTTGAATTCTTGCCGGGACAATTTGCGCGTATAATTTTTGATGAAGAAGCAATAAATAATAGCAGTTTAAATAAATATCTTTCTATCTCATGCTCGCCGGAACGCGGGTACTTGGAGTTTACCAAAAGAATAACAGCAAGTGATTTTTCGAAGCATCTGATGGCGTTAGCTGTTGGAGATGTTATACATATGGCGCGTCCGTCAGGCCACTGTGTTTTTGACGAGTCTTTGGACGGGATGGTTTTTTTGGTAGGTGGGATAGGGATAACGCCGGTTATCTCTATGCTGGAGTATATTGCTGATAAGAAATTTAAGAATAAGATAGATATTTTTTATTCAAATGAAACTGATAAAGATGTGCCTTTCAAAAACATTCTTGATTCATGGACAAGAGATAACGAAGCGCTAAGAGTGCATTATAATTTTACCGGGTGTGTAGAAAATGATGAGGGTTGTTTTCGAGGCAGGATAAACAGTGATTATATTTTGAATAAAGTGCCGGATATTAAAGAGAGAACGGCTTTTATTTTCGGGCCGCCGGCGATGGTAGAAGCTATGAAGGATATATGTGAAAGTATGGGAGATTGCCCTGTAAAGATGAAGTATGAATCTTTTGTGGGCTATTAGAAAGGAGATGAATATGGAAGAAAAGGTCAAGGAAGTATTGGAAAGTATCAGGCCTAGCCTGCAGGCTGATGGCGGTGATGTGGAATTTGTAAGTGTGAATGATGGTGGGGTGGTAAAGGTTAGGCTTGTCGGTGCGTGCGGGAGCTGCCCGATGAGTACATATACTTTAAAAATGGGGATTGAAAGAAAATTGAAAGAGCTTGTACCGGGTGTTACAAGTGTAGAGCAAGTTAACTAGTTTATAGTCGTTAGTTGATAGTTTTTAGCACCTATTGATTTAAAGATTATAAGATATCATAGAGAGATATTGGTAACTAATAACTAAGTACTATAAACTAAAGGCTAAATCGGGGGGTATATTGTGAAGATAGAAAAAGTAGGTGAAAAATTTGTTATTACGGATTTTGACGCTGCTTCTGCCTATCGCATCGCTTGTAATGTTGAGAGAGAAGGGGTGGCTTTTTACAAAAAATTAGCGGGAGTGCAGACTAAGCCTGAAATAAAAGATGTCTTGGATTTCTTGTTGTCTGAGGAAGAAAAACATCTTAAGTTTTTCGAGAAGCAATACGTTGATGCGGTAAATACGGTTGATGATTATAATGAAGATGAGGATATCATTAACAGTATGGATTTTGAAGTCTTTAAACCTTATTCTGAGATAAAAGGGTTTAATGATTATCTGACTGAATTAAATAAAGTTTTTAATTTGGGTGTTATTGTAGAGGAAAATTCTATTAATTTTTATACGGCATGTTTAGATAAGATAGAGGATATTGTCGCGAAAGTTGAGATAAAAAAGATAATAAAGGAAGAGCGGAAACATAAAGAAATGATTGAGCAGCTTATGCTGGAGATTTGATTTTTTTGTTTTTAGATGTAAAATGACAATAAATTAAGGAGGATTTTATGAAGAAATATAAGTGTACTGCTTGCGGGTATATATACGATCCGGCTGTGGGTGATCCTGAAAATGGTGTTGAGCCGGGTACGGATTTTGCGGATGTCCCGAATGATTGGGTTTGCCCATTGTGCGGGGTGGATAAAACACAATTTGAAGAAGAAGTTTAGAGAGCCTAAAATAAGTTTTGGGCAATAGGAAGCTGATGAATATTAAATTTAATTTAAATGAACTTTTGGATATTGCGATTGATGTTGAGAAAGCCGGGGCGGAATTGTATGAAAGTTTGGCCGAAAAATCTGTGCATGAAGATACTAAAGCGATGTGGAGATATTTAAAAGAGCAGGAAGAAGATCACGCTGCTAAATTCATGGATATGAAAAAGGCTTTTTTCCCCGAAGACAGTACTAATCTTGGCTCCGGTGGTTATGATGAGTATATGTATGCTCTTGCGCGTGGTTATGTTTTTTCTAAAGATAAGATATCAAAAGCGGTAAAATATGGGTTTAAGGCTGATCTTGATGCTATAGAGTTTGCTATAGAAATAGAGAAAGAATCTCTTTTAGTTTATATTGAGCTGAAAGATTGTATCGCGGATAATGCGGTTAGTGTTATTGAAAATATAATTTCAGAGGAAAAAGACCATTTAACACAGCTTACGGCTATTAAGCATAGCATGCTTGATAGATAGATATATTCAATTATATAAAGGGCTATAAGTATTTATTAAAATACAATAGTCCTTTATTTTTTTATGTTTTCATCTATAAATGAAAAAAGCCTTTGTTTTTTGGCATTATTATGTCTGAAAGCGTTTTCTTTCAATCAATGCAAAATTAGGATAAATATAACATTTATACAGTAATAAATGTTATATTTTTTAAGGTTGCCTTTTAGTTTATATTTTTGGTATTCTAGGGGAATATTGATTTTATGCTTATTTATTTAGATAAGAAAAACGCCGGTATTGGCTTTAAATTTTTAATAGGTATTTTAATACTTCTTCTCTGTCTAACGATGTTTATATGGGATATTTGCCATAAATCGTTTGATAATCATTCCGGCGAAAAATATTCAGATGAGTTGCCCGGTCCGGGAGAAAAGATCCCGTTAAGTTCAAAATATTACCCTATTATGATACGAGGTGTCAAGGTTGATAGAGATAATCCATTTATTTTGGATTTTTATATCGATTCCGGACAAGAAGATTTTCCTGAAGAAATAAAAGAAGAAAAAGTAAATAAGTTGGTTAAATATTTTCTTTCGGCTCTTACTGTCCCGGAAGCTGACTTATGGGTCAATCTCTCGCCGTATGAGATTATGCGTATTACTCCTGAGAATTTTGGTAAGACAGAGATGGGAAAAAACCTTTTGGCTCAGGATTATGTATTGAAACAGGTTATAGCATCTATTACTGATCCTGACAGCAGCTTGGGAAGTGAATTTTGGGCGAGAGTCTATGAAAAAGCATATAAGCTTTATGGTACGACCAAAGTTCCTATTAATACGTTTAATAAGGTATGGATTGTTCCGGATAAGGCGGTTGTCTATGAAGATGGCATGACGGGTTATATTGTCGAGAGCCGCTTGAGAATTATGACGGAACAGGATTATCTGGCATTAAATAACAATATGAATGATCCTCGGCTTGGAACGGATAAAGTTTCACAGGAAACTGCGGAAGGTATTAATGATATTTCTGTTGAAATTCTGCGTGAGGTTATTATTCCTGAGATGGAACGTGAGATAAATGAAGGTGAAAATTTCGCGCAGCTTAGGCAAGCTTATAATGCTTTAGTTTTGGCTGTATGGTTTAAACGGAAACTTAAGGAACATTTTATCAATGAGGTTTATTCTGACAGAAATAAGATTAAAGGTATTGAGGTTAGTGATCAGAATGTTAAAGCAAGGATATATAACGCTTATGTCGAGGCATATCAAAAAGGCATATATGATTATGTAAAGACAGACTATGATTGTTATGAGCATCAGCGAATATCAAGGCGTTATTATTCCGGTGGTTGTGATTTCACAGATATTTTTAAAAATATACAGATTATTTCTGCTGTACCGAATAATATTATTAGCCAATTTGATATTTTCAGCCCGTTTGCGGGCGATGTGATTAAATCACGTATTGAACTTCGGGGAGCTGACGGAAGCGGATTTGCTCAATCTTCACCGGTCGGGACAAGACAGGACGATGACTATGCTTTTAAGATTGATAAGTTATCTTTAAAGAATATGCTTTCTAGAAATATGATAATTTTATCTTTTCTAAATGGAGAAAGCATAGTGCGTGTATCTGAACGGGACAGTATAACTTTAAAAACGAAAGTAAAAGAATATAAAGCTTCAGATCTGGCCGATCATTTCCTGGAGATGGATGATATGGAACTTGGTGATATAAGGATAACAAGCGTATTGCCTTCGGGCCGATTTGACGGGGATTATTCTTATGTTAAGGCAAAGATAAAAAATGATTTCTTAAATGATATCACAGACGATGCCGAAGTAGTTAATGTTACCGTTGAATTCATGTCCGGTATTCAGGCAAAATTTTGCGGTAATAAAGAGATGATAATAAGGCTCGCGGAGGAGACTGATGTCAAAAATATAGTTTTAGGAGAAGGCACGGATTGGTTCCCTAGCATTTTAAAAGTTATTCAGGAAAGAAGGACCGGCGAGTATGACGCTTATGCCGAAATGTATGAACAGGCGCTGGGCAATAAGGTAGAGTATAAAGGCAGTGACTTGCAGGGTATGGAGGTATATCACGGGACGTTAAGGGCTTTTGCTAGAAGTGTTTTGTCCGGGCCGAAAAATGTTGGGAAAGGGTTCGGCGGACGCGGATTATATCTTGCGGTACAGGGTGAAGAGGAACTTGCTGATTTTTTTGCCGGGTGGGCTCGAAGCGAGTATGAAGGACGCGTAAGCGCGGAAAATGAATTGGTGGATTCTTCAGTAAAAAATTCGGCGAAAAAAATACTGTTAAAAGGCAGGCTTAACCCGGATAGAGATTATAAGGTAGGCAGATTTACTATTACACGTGAAGGCAGGATGGATTTAGCTAATGGAGTTTTACCCGCGGATTGGGAAAAGAGCGAATTGTTAAGAGCTGTTTTGGAAAATGAATTTGATATTTTAGATTTGCGCGATATGAGAGACAACGGGTTTGCAATCGATACTAACCGGATATTGGTAGTGCATGAGAGAGCAGGGAAAGATGCGGTAACTTGGGAAAATTCCGAGTTAGGACTTGAGGGCGATATGGGCTATTCCAGTAGCGCGGTTTCGGTATCTATTAATGCTATGGCAGATATGATTAAAGAAACACATGGACAGGGAGAATTAGTACTCTCAGAATTTAGAATAAGCTCTGAAGGGGTTACTGATACGGTTGCTTTTCTTGAGGCTGTAATAGAATATATACAAAAAAATGCGCCTCCGTTGATTTTAAGTAATGAAAAGGTTACTTCGTATGCGCGACTTGCCATCCTTGCTTCCGAGACTTCTGAATCAAAAGAATTTATTCACTCTCATGCCGACGATCTTTCTGTAAGACTTTTTGGGTTGATGATGCAATCAATGTCTGGTCAGGAAACAGCAGAATTTGAAAATTCAGATAACAAGAAAATAATTCTATATTTCAGCCGGGGTGATATTGAGATAAACCAAACTGATTTATATGAAGCTGCTCAACAGGATAAGCTGGATTGGCATGTTGATATATTTTTAGATTCTGATCTAAATGGCAGGCGTGGTGTTGTGGCTAAAGATATAGCCTTAAGTGTGGCCAATTTATTTGAAGATAGTTCTGACGACGAGATAGTAGACATTATAAAAAGATGTACGGGTGATGCCGAAATATCGAAGGAACTGTTTACCGGTGAGGCGGAAGTGGGGTATATAGGCGAAGGTAATAATAAATATGTTTTTTCTTTATCTTTTACGTCAGTTGACGGAGCAAAACATGAAATAGTGGTAACTGTTAAAGCGAAAAAGATGGGCATACGTCCGGCTATAGATAGTGAGATGGAAATTTTATTGAAAAATCAGGGGAGAAACGGATTGCCGAGGGTAGGCGGGAAATTCAGAACCGCAGGCGGGTTGGATGCTTATTTTATGGAATATGTTCCGGGTAGAAGTTTAGGGGATATAGAAGATGATGATGGCGCGCCTTATGGGGTCAGGGTTAAACATGCAGGGATGGCTGCGCGGGCAATAATTAATACATATGTAGCGCTTAATCATGAAGCGCCGACAGATATACATAGGTATAATTTTGTTGAACGTGAAGGGACAGACGAGGCTGTATTGATAGATTTTGACTGGACTATACCTCAGACTTTTTCGGAGATATTTTTGAGGGGGTGTTATTATTTTTATCGTGATACAGGTTCTGATTTTTTACCGCTGGATTCTTTTATTGAGGTATTGAGAGATATTTATGGAGACGCGCATACGGAAAAGCTATTAAGGGATGTTATTAAAGATATTGAAGAGTTTCCTTTAAGCGGAGAGGAGAAAAAAGCAAAAGAGGTCTATGAACTTTGGAACGATCCGGATAAAAGCAATCCTAATTATGATATGTATTCTCATTCCAGGCATGTATTTTATATTTTCAGCAGGGAGCAGCTTGGTGTCTTAAAGGAGAAGCTAGCGGAGGCACTATCGGAGTTTAATGACGAACAAAATACTTTTGTTGATAAAGGAAAAGAGTTCGGCGCGCAGGTATCGGAAGTTGACGGCCGGCGTATGAATAATCTGAGGCGTATATTAAATGTCTTAAGGCAGAGTGAAAAAATACCCAACATAGTCGATGGGTTGAGTGATAGTGAAATAATAGAATTTGTAGTTGAATATCTCCAGATATTGGATGAGAAGATACCCGATAAATCTTTGGAAGATCCTATAGTAACAGAGTATACGGATGAATATGGTAACAGAGTAATAAAAATCAATGATCTTTTCATAGAGACACATGCCGAAGCCAGAAGAATAGTGGATGCGTTGTTACGCAGTGCGGTAGACCCTGAAGATGGTGTTAAGGCAATTAATTTTCAGGATGGGATTGGCGAGTGGACTATAGTAGGGTTTAAGATGGAGCTGGATAATGAGAATATCTTAGAGCATGAACAGAGGGAAATAAAATTACGTAAGGAGGGGCTGAATTGGAGAACGGCGCATAGGTTAGTAGAATCTGGCCAGGATAGGAATCAAGAGCTGATAAAGAAACTTTTGAATGAGCAGGACGGTGAGGCTGATGAGTATGAGTTCGGCGCGGTTAACGGTTCCAGAGGAAATGTGCAAAGCGGTATTTTCGGGGGTAGCCAAAATCTGCCGGGAGCCTCTTCGTCGTTATCGGATGAAGATCTATTTAATTTTGATGTGCTAAGAGTTTGGGATATATGGAACAATGCGGGGGAGGATTCTTTTCTAAAGGAGATATTCAGTTTAAGAGAAGATGGATATATTATTTCGGTTGGTGATTGGACGGCGATAGTTGACGCTGTGGAGAGATATGTATTGCCTGAAGTTAACGGCAAAACTCAGAGTAGGGTTGTGAATGCTATTGGACTTTTAGGTGAGAATGTCGATATGCACGCTGGAGGTGAAGGTGTTTTAATGGCGAAAATAGATTATGAGACTGCTAGGTTTTACGCTGTTGTTATGGATAAAAGTAAAGGTTTTGAATTGGATGATGATGGATTACCGGAGATAAAAATAAAAGATGACGGTAAATTTTTGCAGAGATCGGATAGCCCGGGTAAAGGACGTGGTTTAAGTGTGGTTTTAAATAATGTTGATAAACTTAATATTTATACTAAAGGATATATTTTTGATGTTAAAAACAAATCGCTTCGCAGGCATGATGTTCCTAGTTTACTGCAAGGTGCATTATTCTTTTTAGTCATTGATTACGGGAATAGTGTTTTTGAAGACCGAGCTTCATCATCGGCATCAGCCGCCGGGGATAATGCTGATGATTTATCAAGCCCCAATATGGCAACCACACCCGGCGGCATTGATTTTAATCCTGTTAATCTTGAGCTTGAGGTTAAAGGGGGAAGTATAGAGATGGATGGATCTAATGTTTTGTTTGACGTTAATGCTTTTGAGGGATTTAGCTTTCGTATTATTGATATTAAAACAATTAATGATAATGGTGCTATACCTACAGTCCTTAGAGAGTTGGATGCCGCTTCCGGTAAGTAATAAAAATCTATATTTCAGAAACTATAATTTGTGTGCTGCTGATTGTTTTTAGCGGTATTTATATAATTTTTATAGAGAAAAATCTCTAAAATGATAAAATGCTGTTAAAGGATGGATATGCTTTATATCATAGGTAAAAAGATAATAGAAATGACACAAATGTTAAAAGGGATCGTTAACCTTTTTTTTGGTGTTTTCTATTGGGTCGTGGTAGGGCCTTTTAAATCTAAAACAGCGCATCGTGAAGATATATCTTCACAGATGCTTTTTGTCGGTGTTAAATCAGTTGTTATTGTGTTTGCGGTAACGGTCTTTACCGGTATGGTATTGGCCATGCAGATGGCATATTTATTGCAGAAGATGGGGTCTATCTTGTATGTTGCATCACTTGTGTCGGTATCTCTGTGCAGAGAGTTGAGCCCTGTATTGACAGCTTTGGTTGTTGCGGGAAAATCAGGGTCAGCAATTGCCGCCGAGCTTGGGACAATGAAGGTTAGTGAACAGATAGAAGCGCTTGAGGTTATGGCGATTAATCCGGTAAGGTTCCTTGCTGTGCCTAGATTTTTAGCTTTATTATTTATGCTGCCGTGTTTAACCGTGCTAGGCGATTTTTTCGGGATACTTGGCGGATATGTTGTGGGTGTTGGGAGTTTAGGGATAAGCCATGATTTGTATCTTCAGACATCTTTTAAGTATCTTGAGTTGAAAGATATTTATACAGGGATAATTAAGGCGTTTGCTTTTGGGGTAATAATAGCGCTTGTCGCTTGTTATGAAGGGTTGAATACTAAAGGCGGGGCCAAAGGTGTAGGCAATGCGACAACTAAGAGCGTTGTTGAAAGTTTTATATTAATAATCTTGGCTGATTGTGTTTTAACGGCGATTTTTTATTTTTCTAATTATTGATTTTTATGAATGAAAAAAACCAAGTAATGATTTCTTTAAAAAATGTTGTTAAGACTTTTGATGGACGCCTTATAACAGATGATATTTCGCTTGATATTTATCGGGGCGAGATTTTTGTTGTTATGGGATGTTCAGGGTCGGGAAAAAGCACTTTGTTAAGGTTAATGAATGGGAGTATCCAGCCGGATAGCGGCGACATATATATTAAAGGTAAAAATATTATCGGGATGAGCCAGAACGAGTTAGATGAGTTACGTAAATCTTTTGGTATGTGTTTTCAATATTCGGCGTTACTGGATTCACTTACCGTTGAAGAGAATATTCTTTTACCGTTAAAAGAACATACGAATATGTCGCAGGATATTATGAATATAATTGCCAGGATGAAGCTTTCGCTTGTCGGGATGGGGGGCTTTGAGAATTATTTTCCTGCTGAGTTGTCCGGCGGTATGAGAAAAAGAGTCGCGCTTGCACGTGCGATAGCGCTTGACCCTGAAATTATTTTTTATGATGAACCGACGTCAGGGCTTGATCCGGTGGTTGGCGCGGCGACAGATGCGTTGATTAAAGATCTTAGCGATAAGCTAAAAATAACGTCTATTGTTATTACACATAACATGCAGAGTGTATTCAAAATAGCCGATAGGGTAGCAATGTTATATGACGGCAAGTTAATAGAGGTTGGGACGCCGGAAGAGATTCGTAATTCTTCTAATGAATATGTTAGGCAGTTTATTTCAGGGGATTCTCAAGGGCCTATTAATACTGCCAGCCCGGGGACGCAGATGGATTTTTTTAAGAAAGTTTTTTAATTTTTTGGGAGGATGTAATGAAAAAAGTTAATAATGAGGTTAAGGTTGGGTTGTTTTTCATTTTAGCAGTTTTTACTTTGGTGTATATGACGTATCGGACAGGGAAGCTTGACCTTAAACGTAAAGGTTATCCGCTCTATGTCGTGTTTGAAGAAGTTGCCGGGATAGAAAAAAAATCACCGGTTATGCTCAATGGGTTTGAAGTTGGCAAGGTTAATGATATAGACGTGCGTTATGAGAATGACGAGACTAAGATGATACTTGAGTTATGGATAGACAGGAATGTGAAAGTAACTTCTAATCCGATTATTACGATTAAAACGTTGGGCCTTATGGGTGAAAAGTATGTTCAGATAGCGTCAGCTAAAGGAGATAAATTTCTCCAGCCCGGCGAGACTTTGCAAGGGAAAAGGATACTTGATATGGATGTTATGCTGGGGCAGGCTGAGAGTATAGCTAAAAATGTCAATCAACTGATTATTAAAATGGCTGAACTTTCCGATGAAATAAAGGTGCTTGCCGGAAATATTAATGAAACGGTTGATGATAGTCAGGGGGCCATAGCCAGAATATTGGATAATGTAGAATCTGCTACAGTTAGTCTTGATGAACTTTCGCTTGATTTAAAGCAGCATCCGTGGAAGTTGTTTTATAAAAACTAATTTTAAGGCTGTTGGATTTATTTATGGAGAGTTTGATGGTTTATGATTCTGTTATTTTGGGAGCGGGACCTGCGGGCATAACAGCTGCTGTGTACTTAGTCCGTAAAGGGCTGAAGGTTCTTGTAGTGTCTGTTGATGTCGGCGGCCAAACGTTAATAAGCGGAAGTATAGAAAATTATACAGGTTTTTCTTTTGTTACAGGAGCCGATCTTAGTTTAAAATTCAGAGAGCATATGAAACTTAGTGGTGCTTATTTGCGTGAGTTTGAACGAGCAGAAAAGATTGTCAGAGAGGACGAATTGTTTGTTGTCAAGACGGAGAAAGATGAATATAAGGCTAAGACTGTCGTTGTTGCTACGGGTAAGAGGTCAAGAGAGCTTGGGGTTAAAGGAGAGAATAAGTTTAAGAATAAAGGTATTACCTATTGTGTTACTTGTGACGGACCGTTGTTCAAAAATAAAGAAGTATGTGTCGTAGGCGGAGGAAATTCTGCGCTTGAGGGTATTATTGAATTGAGAAGATTGGCAAGTAAGGTCTATGTGGTGAATAGCGGATCGGAATTTACCGGGGATAAAGTTTTGATCGATAAAGTATATGGATTTGATAATGTCCGCATTTATCACGATGCGG
>JAQVMQ010000024.1 GCA_028703535.1 Candidatus Omnitrophota bacterium
TTTTAAAGAGCTCTCGAACGATATTTTGCAGCTTGAAGCGCCTGACGCTTTTTTTAAATCATGGGTCGAAAACCATTATCTCAAGAATATACAAAAAACATTATCTGCCATAATAAAAAAAGAAATGACTATAAATCTTTCTGTTAATTCAAATTTATTAAAAAAACCTCTTCCATCATCATCATATATTCATGATGATGAATATATTCCAAATAATGATGACATTTCATCCATTCGTTTAAACTCTCGGTTTTCTTTTGATACGTTCATTGTTGGTGCATCAAACCGGATGGCTCATGCCGCGTCTGTGGCTGTTTCCGAAAAGCCGGGAAAACTATATAATCCGTTATTTATATATGGGCGTTCCGGATTAGGAAAAACACACTTAATGCAATCTATAGCAAATGCTTTTATAGCAAATAATAAAAAAGGGAAAGTGAAAGTTAAATATCTTTCTTCTGAAAAGTTTACAAACGATTTAATCTATTCCATCCAGCACCGTAGCACAACTTCTTTCAGAGAAAAATACAGAAATGTAGACATTTTACTTATAGATGATATTCAATTTATTTCGGGAAAAGAATCTGTACAAGAAGAGTTTTTTCATACTTTTAATGTTTTATACGACTATCACAAACAAATTGTAATCTCCTCAGATAGGCCGCCTAAGGAAATACCAAAATTAGAAGACAGGTTGAGAACGCGTTTTGGAT
Organism: Candidatus Omnitrophota bacterium; assembly: GCA_028703535.1. Lineage (GTDB taxonomy): Bacteria > Omnitrophota > Gorgyraeia > Duberdicusellales > 4484-171 > JAQVMQ01. The sequence goes on from JAQVMQ010000024.1 coordinate 714, forward strand.
GGGGCTTAGTTGTCGATATCCAACCACCTGATTTTGAAACGCGTGTAGCTATTTTAAAAAAGAAACTTGAAAAAGAAACCATTACAATCCCTGAAAACGTCTTGTTTTATATAGCTGAGAATATATCTTCGAATATTAGAGAATTAGAAGGTGCTTTAGTTAGAATTATAGCTTTTTCTGCTATAGAAAAAAAAGAGATATCTCTTGATATGACTAAAAGTATATTAAAAGATATGGTTAAAGAGTTGGCCTCTAAAATAACGCCGGATCTTATTCTTACAAAAGTTGCGGAATACTATTCCGTGCAAAAAGAAGATTTAAAAAAAGCAAAAAGACATAAAAATATTGTTTTACCTAAACAAATAGCAATGTATATAATCAGAGAGATGACCGATATGTCTTTACCTGAAATAGGCTCTTTTTTTAATGCAAAACATCACACTACGATTTTGCACGGATATAAAAAAATAAAAAACCTTACTGAAACAGATAAAGACATTGCAGAATCTATTGACATGATTGTACAGGATATAAAGAGGTAGTTGAAGCTTTATGCACAACCTTAAACGACTAGATTTTTTTTATTTTTTTGGTAGAATGGTCTAGTTTTAACAATATGCACAGGACCTATTACTACTAATACTAATTATGAAGTTTAAAATATTAAAAACAGACCTGTTAAAAACATTAAATAAGATTATTGGGCCGACACTAACGAAACAAAATTTCCCAATCCTTAATAGTGTTTTAATTTCTGCTAAAAAAGAACTGACTTTCATCACAACAGATCTTGATACAACAATCATAAATAAACGAAGCGCAGACATTAGCGAAGAGGGGGATGTTGTAGTTCCCATGAAGAATTTTTTCTCTATTATTAAAGAGCTTCCAAATGAAGAAATAACAATAACTAAAATAAAAAACAACCTTTCTATATCCTGTGAAAATGTTGAGTTTAAGATTACAACTCTTTCGCTGGAAGATTTCCCTAAAACAGATAAACTTAAAAGCGCCGTGCTGATTTCAATAAAACCTGAGGATTTTGAAGAAATGATACGAATGACCGCGTTTTGCGTAGGGACAGATGACGTTAATTATGTTTTAAACGGTGTTTTATTCGAGATCGAAAAAAATAATATAACAATGGTGTCAACGGACGGTAAAAGGCTAGCATATATCAAAAGAGAATTGCCGGAAAAACAATCACCGCTAAACGAAAAAATATCAACAATCATCCCGGTAAAAGGTGTTATTGAAGTATATAAATTAATAAAAGAATATTCCGGAGACTTTTTTTTATCAATAATAGATAATAAAATTTGTTTTTGTATAGAAGATACTCAATTTTTCACGCGTCCGATAGAAGGTGAGTTTCCAGATTATCTTCAATACATACCAACAGAAAGCAACGAAACACTTTCTATTAATCGGGCTGATTTTATGGGCTCTTTAAAAAGAGCCGCGCTTTTAACTACCCCTGAATATCAGGGAGTGAAATTAGACATTAAAAAAGATAAGGTGATAGTTTCTAAAAGCACGCCGCAAATGGGTGATATCAAAGAAACAATAAAATGCGAATATCAAGGAAACGGGATAACAATAGGATTTAATCCAGTTTTTCTGATAGACGTAATGAAGAATATCGAAGAAGAAAGCGTAAAGATTATGTTTTACGGTGCTGATAAGCCTGCTGTTTTAAAGAAAGACAGTTATATTTATCTTGTTTTGCCTATGAAAATATGAAAGAGCCCGAACATATAAAAAAAATACTTAATACATTTTTAGCGGAAAATATACAAAATACCGAAAGATTAAAAAAAATAACAACGTTAATAAACAAATCTATACCGGAAAAATTAAAAGAGTATATAACTGTTGAAGAGATAAAAGAAAAAAAAGTAATCCTTTTTTGTAAAACAGCTTTGCCGTTATATGAGATTCATATAAGAAGAAATGTACTAAAAAAAATATTAAAACCCGAAGGAATAGAAGCGGTTATTATAAAAAGCAAAAGGTGAGATATGCCAGAAAAAAAAGAAAACTATGATGCTACCACTATACAAGTTTTAGAGGGAATAGAAGCTGTTCGCAAGCGGCCGTCAATGTATATTGGTGACACAACAGCAAGAGGATTACATCATCTTGTTTATGAGGTTGTGGATAATTCTATAGATGAAGCAACGGGAGGGTTTTGCGATAAAATCGATGTAACTATTCATACAGATAATAGTTTGTCGGTTGAGGATAATGGTCGCGGAATTCCTGTCGATATGCACAAAAAATTAAAAAAACCTGCATTGGAAGTTGTTTTAACAACGCTTCATGCCGGTGGGAAATTTGATCATCAAGCATATAAAGTAAGCGGAGGCCTTCATGGAGTAGGGGTTAGCTGTGTTAATGCATTAAGTGAATGGCTTGAAGCCGAGGTGAAAAGAAATGGACAGATATACCATCAATCTTTTGAAAGAGGGTTGACAAAAACACAAATGAAAACCATAGGGAAAACAAAAAAAGAAGGAACAAAAATATCCTTTAAACCCGATACGACAATTTTTCCCGATACGGTTTTTTCTTTTGAAATACTGACAAAGCGTCTTCGCGAATTAGCTTTTTTAAATAAAAATGTTGAAATAATTTTAAAAGATGAAAGAGACAATAAAGAAGTATCATTTAAATTCAAAGGAGGGCTTGTTTCGTTCGTTGAGTTTTTAAATGATAATAAAGAGGTATTACATAAAAAAGTTATATATTTCCAAAAAGAACGCGATGGAATAATAGTTGAAGGGGCCTTGCAATATAATGATGGGTATACTGATAATATTTATTCTTTCGCAAACAATATAAATACACATGAAGGAGGAACTCATTTAAGCGGGTTTAAGACAGCCTTAACGAGAGCTTTAAATCAATATGCTAAAGGAAAGAATTTATTGAAAAATATGAATAATATTTCAGGAGACGATACACGAGAAGGGTTGTTTGCGGTTATTAGCGTAAAGGTGCCTAATCCTCAGTTTGAAGGGCAAACCAAAACAAAATTAGGAAACTCCGAAGTAGATGGATTAGTTAATTCTATAGCATTTGAGGCTTTGTCTACTTTTTTTGAAGAAAATCCTGCCGTGGCAAATAAAGTAATTCAGAAAGCTATATTAGCTGCACGAGCAAAAGACGCAGCGCGGAAAGCTCGAGAATTAACAAGGCGAAAAGGGGCTCTTGATAGTATTAATTTACCGGGGAAACTAGCTGATTGTTCAGAGAAAAATCCTGATTTTAGCGAGGTATATCTTGTAGAGGGGGAGTCTGCTGGAGGTTCGGCAAAACAAGCCAGAGATAGAACTTTTCAGGCAATTTTACCAATGAAAGGTAAAATTTTAAATGTTGAAAAAGCAAGACTCGATAGAATTTTAAACAGCGAAGAAATAAGAGTTATGATTTCTGCGCTTGGCACAGGAGTAGGTGCTGACTGTGATGTTGAAAAACTAAGGTATAATAAAATTATTATTATGGCCGATGCTGATGTTGATGGGTCGCATATCAGAACGCTGATTTTGACATTGTTTTATAGACATATGTTGCCTTTAGTAGAAACGGGGCATGTATATATTGCGCAACCGCCATTATATCGGGTAAAAAAAGGTAAATGGGAAGATTATATACCGACAGACAAAGAAATGAACGAAATGATACTTTCTTTAGGGGCTAAAGCGGCAAAGGTTGAGATTAAAACAAAACAAAAGAAAATATTAACCAGTAAAGAGTTAGAAAAAATAATGGATTGTTTCATTCTTTTAGAACAGCTAGAAATATCTTTTGAAAAAAAAGGAATAAATTTTAATAAATATATTGAAAGTATAGATTTAAAGAAAGACAAATTTCCGAGTTATCGATTAAATATAAACCAAGAGCCGATCTTTCTTATGGAAGAAGAAGAGCTTGCTAAATATGGTGAAATAGATGATTTAGATTATGTTGAGATATATGAAACACATGAGATTAAAAAAATTAATGAACAACTTGAAAAACACAATATTTCATTAAAAAATTGGTTACTTTCAGAAAAACCCATAGCTGAAATTTATACGGAAGAAAAAGATGAAAAAATAGAATGTTTTGATTGTAAATTTCTTTTGGATCAAATAAAAAAAATAGCGACAAAAGGGATGAATATACAAAGATATAAAGGGTTAGGAGAAATGAACCCTGAACAATTATGGGAAAGCACGATGGACCCTCAAAGAAGAACATTATTACAAGTAAAACTTGAAGATACGGTAGAAGCCGATAGAATATTTACTGTTTTGATGGGTGGACAGCCTGAGCCAAGAAAAGAATTTATTCAAAAATACGCCCATGAAGTTAAAAATTTAGATGTATAGAAGAGGACAAAATGAACGAATTAAATACTAATGAAAAAATAGTTACCAGATATTTAGAAGAAGAGATGAAAGACTCATATCTTTCATATGCTATGAGCGTTATCGTAGGGCGCGCCTTGCCGGATATACGCGATGGCTTAAAGCCTGTTCAAAGAAGAATACTTTTTTCCATGCATGAGCTGCATTTAAAATATAACACGCCGCATAAAAAATGTGCGCGTATCGTTGGTGAATGTATGGGTAAATATCATCCACACGGTGATTCATCAGTTTATGGGGCTCTTGTTCGTATGGCTCAAGATTTTTCTTTAAGATACCCGTTGATTAATGGACAGGGAAATTTTGGATCAATAGATGGAGATCCGCCGGCAGCTATGCGTTATTCAGAGGCTAAGATGGAGCGGATATCTAATTATTTTTTACAGGATATAGAGAAAGAAACAGTTACTTTTTTCCCAAATTTTGATAATTCGTTAAAAGAACCGGAAATTTTACCGGCAGTGTTACCGAACATGCTGTTAAATGGTGCAAGCGGTATCGCTGTTGGTATGGCGACGAATATTCCGCCTCACAATTTATCTGAAGTTTGCAATGCCGTTATTTATTTAATCGATAATCCAAAAGCTGAAATAAAAGAGCTACATAAATTTATTAAAGGGCCGGATTTTCCTACGGGCGGTATAATTTGCGGACGCGGCGAGATTTATAATATGTATAAAACAGGTAAAGGCAAGTTAACCGTTCGTGCCAAGGCCGCTATTGAATATGAAAAAAATAAAGCACAAATTATTATTACAGAAATACCCTATCAACTTAATAAAACAACATTAATTGAACAAATAGCAAATCTTATAAATGCTAAAAAAATAGAAGGAATTTCTGACTTACGTGATGAATCAGATAAAGGCGGAATAAGAATAGTGTTAGAGCTTAAACGAGATAGTCAGCCGGAAATAGTTCTTAACAGATTGTTTAAACATACAAGTATGGAAACAACCTTTGGCGCTATTTTTCTGTGTTTAGTTAATAGACGGCCGCAGGTTTTGAATCTAAAAGAGATGTTATGGCATCATATTATTTTTAGAAAAGAAATTATAGTAAAACGAACAAAATTTGAGTTAGATAAAGCCGAACAAAGAGCGCATATCCTTGAAGGGTTAAAAATAGCTTTAAAATTTTTAGATCGTGTTATCGAGATTATACGAAAATCAAAAAATCCTCAGGAAGCAAAAGAAAAACTTATAAAAGAATTTAAACTATCAGAAATACAAGCACAGGCGATTTTGGAAATGCAATTGCAACGATTGTGTGCTCTTGAAAGGGACAAAATAGAAAATGAATATTTGGAGCTTTTAAAGAAAATAGAATATTTCAATTTGATTTTATCTTCTGAAAAGAAACAAGAAGAACTGATTAAGGAAGAATTAGCGGAATTGAAAGAGAAATTTAATGATAAACGCCGAACAGATATAGTTGCCGAAAAAGAAGAGATCGAGATAGAAGACTTAATCATAGAAGAAGAAGTTGTTATAACAATTAGTAAAGCAGGTTATATAAAGAGTATTCCGTTAAGCAGTTATAAACAGCAAAAACGGGGCGGTCGTGGAGTTACAGCAATGGTTACGGCTGATAGTGATTTTGTTGAACATCTCTTTGTCGCGTCCAGTAAGGACATTCTATTAATTTTCACCAATGAAGGTAAAGCATATCCATTAAAAACATATGAAGTTCCGCAAGGCTCCAGAACCTCTAAAGGCCGTGCGATAGTTAATGTTTTAAGTTTGGCAAATACCGTAAAAATAACAGCGGTCTTACCTGTGAAAGAATTTTCTGAAAATTCTTTTATTTTTATGACAACACAGCAAGGCATGGTTAAAAGAACAACTTTAAATTTATTCTCGAACATAAGAAAAACAGGCATAACAGCAATAACTCTCGATAAGGACGATCATCTTATCGGCGCAAGAATTTGTACGGATAATGACGAAACTATTTTGGCTACACGAAAAGGATTAGCGATACGTTTTAAAATGTCAGATGTTCGCCCTACGGGAAGGCAGTCGCAGGGAGTTCGTGGGATAAAATTGTCAAAAGAAGATAATATCTTGGGCATGGTATTGCTGAATAATGAGCTTAAAAATGATAATGTGACATTATTAACTGCAACAGAAAACGGCTTTGCCAAAAGAACAAAAGTAGAAGATTATAGACTTCAATCTCGAAGCGGAAAAGGTATAATAAATATTAAGTTATCATCTAAAAAAGGTGAGGTTAAAGGGCTTTTGTTGGTTAGCGAAACAGATGAAGTAGTTTGTATAACTCAAAAAGGCATATTAATAAGAATACAGGCCAAAGCTATACGTGTTTCAGGCAGAGCTACACAGGGAGTTAAAGCTATGAATCTTGGCTCGGGAGATAAACTCTCATCCGTTGCGCAGATAATAACAGAATAAAGATTATTGACAAAAAAAAATTAAAACATAAAATGTAGCTTCGCGGGACACAACACTGCGCTTTTATAAAGATGCCAAGTGCGAAGCGGAATCTAAAATTTGCTTTATTTTTAAACAAATTTCGGGATAAAGAAACTTTGCTCTACCAGATAAATGACCCCATCGTCTAGCCTGGTCTAGGACATCGCCCTTTCACGGCGACGACGCCGGTTCAAATCCGGCTGGGGTCGCTTTATTTTTGAGGGCAATATTTGACAGATAAAGCGAACGGTTCATCCCGTCTTGCCAGCGCGACGGGACTAATTCGACTAAAGGTTTTTTGTGTTGCTGTTAACAACACTAAAACCCTAAGTCTCATTGAGAATCCGGCTGGGGTCGCTTTATTTTTGAGGGCAATATTTGACAGATAAAGCGAACGGTTCATCCCGTCTTGCCAGCGCGACGGGACTAATTCGACTAAAGGTTTTTTGTGTTGCTGTTAACAACACCAAAACCCTAAGTCTCATTGAGAATCCGGCTGGGGTCGCTTTATTTTTAAGGGCAATATTTGACAGAGAAAGCGAACGGTTCATCCCGTCTTGCCAGCGCGACGGGACTAATTCGACTAAAGGTTTTTTGTGTTGCTGTTAACAACACCAAAACCCTAAGTCTCATTGAGAATCCGGCTGGGGTCGCTTTTCTAAATTAAGGCTATAACAGAAGCTTAGGCCGTTCAAATGTGCAAAATAAAGGATAAAAAGAACGAAGGTGAATTTAAAAGAATAAAAATTGTTTCTATGATTTTTATTTTTATTTTTGGGATTTTACCTTTGTTTTCGGTTTTATCTCTACAAAATGAAGAAAACAGAACCTTATTATTAAAGGAACTTCCTTCAAATATTCAAGTATATAATCCCGAAAAACTTATAAACACAATTTCATTATTTACAGCCTTAATAAGCATTCTTTTTATAATAGCCGGGATCGGTCTTTTTAAAAGAAAAGAGATTGTGAGAAAAAGTGTTGTATTATTTATGTTCAGTTTTTTATGCGTATTTTTATTATTATCAATAATTGAACCAGGGATGCTGAAAAATTACATTTTTTATATATTAGGTTTTGGCAGTATAATATATTATTTAACGGATCACAGAATTAAAAGATTTTTTTATTAACATGAAACTTTTAAAAAAAATAAAATGGTTTTATCCCGGCATAAGAGTCAAACGGTGGATATCTTTAGGGGTTGTAGGGATCGCACTGACGATAATAGGCACGGTCCGGTTTACTGCCAATACGGATGATTATTTACGCTGGCTGGACTTTCTTATTATTTTATCGGGAGTTTATCTTATAATATCAGGTGTAAGAAGTGTTGTACGGTCTTTTATTAGTATTTTTTTGCCCTATGAAAATAGTGAACTTGTAGATATAGTTTATAAACAACGATATTTGCAGCGCGGTCCGAAGATTGTGGCAATTGGAGGTGGACATGGTCTTTCATCTTTACTAATGGGCCTTAAAGAGTATACGACCAATCTTATAGCGATTGTGACAGTTGCCGACAGTGGCGGCTCGACCGGCCGGCTAAGAGATGAGTTTGATGTTCAGGCTCCGGGCGATCTCAGAAATTGTATTGTTGCTTTGGCAGATGCTTCTCCTTTGATGGGTGACCTTTTTCAATATAGATTTAAAAAAGACTCAGAACTAAAAGGTCATAATTTCGGTAATCTATTTATTACAGCGATGACCCAGCTTACAGGAGATTTTAAAAAAGCAATAGAAGAATCAAGCAGAATATTGGCAATTAGAGGGAAAGTTTTTCCTTCAACTATTAATAATGTTAATCTGGTCGCCAAATATAAAGACGGCTCTTATGTTGAGGGAGAGGCAATGATACCGGAAAAAGGTATGCCTATCGACAGAGTTTATTTAAAAGTTAAACCTTCCGAAAAGAATAAAAAAATACAAGCAACTCCGGAAACCATAGAAGCGATTAAAAAGGCTGAATTAATTGTTATAGGTCCCGGGAGTTTGTATACCAGTATTTTGCCTAATTTGGTAATAGATGAAATATCAGAAGCTATTGCCAAATCTAAAGCTCTGAAAATCTATGTTTGTAATGTTATGACTCAACATGGAGAGACGGACAATTATAGTACATCCGATCATGTAAAAACATTAATTAAACATACAAATCCCAAAATAATTGATTATTGTATTATAAATGATACAAAACCTTGGCAGCGCGAGTTACTGGAAAAATACAGTAAAGAAAAAGCTTATCCTACAAAAGTAGACACTGACGAAGTCCGGCGTATGGGATATAAAGTCCTTGAAAAAAACATAATAAGCGAAAGTAATTTTTTAAGACATGATCATAAAAAATTAGCACGAGCAATAATGAATCTTTACAGAAGAGAAGCCGCCCGAAAAGAATTTTAAAATGCTATATATTGTTTCAACGCCCATAGGTAATTTAGAAGACATCACCTTGCGTGCGATAAGGATATTAAAAGAAGTAGATATTATTCTTGCAGAAGACACTCGGGTTACGGGAGTTTTATTAAAAAAGCATAATATCGTTAAAAAGACAATAAGTTTTCATGATCATAATGAAAACAAAAAAATAAAACAAACAATTTCTTTACTAAAAGAAGGAAAAAACATTGCGCTAGTCTCAGATGCAGGAACACCCGCAATTTCTGATCCAGGGTATTTGCTTATAAAAAAATGCCGAGAAGAAAACTTACAGATCACTGTTCTGCCCGGAGCCTGTGCAGCTATAGCTGCGATAACCTTAACCTCGTTCTCCAGAACAAATTTCAAATTTATGGGTTATATGCCTCGCAAAAAAACACAATGCGAGAAAATAATAAAAAAAATACAAGATGAAAAGATAACCACGGTTTTTTATGAATCACCTTACCGGGTATTAAAAAGTTTGGAAATAATAGCAAATATAATGCCTGAAAATAATATAGCGATTATAAGAGAGATTACAAAAAAATTTGAAGAAGTTATTGAAGGAAAAGCCAAAGAAATATTTAATAAAGTTAAGGAAAAAACCTTAAAAGGTGAAATAGTACTAATAATTTCTGAATAAATTGCGATATTACATAATTCTATAGTTATTTGACATGAGAAAAAGGAGACAGCGCCCTTTTTATTAGCTCTTAGCTGATAGTAAAAATTGATTGAAATGTAATTTAAGTTAAAATGTTTGTAGGGGGCTGAAGGAGATCCGCCCGTTAAAAAATGACAAAAAATATGAAAAAGGAAAAGGCTAACAAATTAAAATGGCAAAAGACGGGATTAACACGGGTTCAATTAAATCCCGAACAAGCAGTATTGAGCTGCTGCGAGCAAATAGAAAGATTATTTGCGGATGTTACTACAGGTAATTTTCAATGTGTTCTTTGGGGAGAACCGTGCGGTGAAACGTTAGAGTCTATTTCTAGTTGATCGTTTAAGGTTAGAATTTATTTAAAATAGTAGAAATAAACAAAAGCAAAGTAAAAGTTGTTAAAATTTACACTAAAGAATGGGTTTGAACTGCCCTTGACTTTTATGAAAAAATAAGTTATATTTGTCTGACCTTTAAATTAGCCCTGCGAGGCTGGCAAGGAGAAAAATATGGAGAAAAAACAGAACTGTTCCGAGATCTTAAGCGGAACGGTTTTTTTTTGTCCACAAGCAAGGAGGATAAATGACCCAAAAAGCTAAAATAATAACTGATATTGAGATAAAAAGAATGCTTTACCGGCTTGGGCATCAGGTTTTAGAGAAAAATCTGAATTCTTCAGAAATAGTTCTTATAGGCATACAGACCAGAGGTGCTTATATTGCCCAACGTCTTAAAAAAATAATCCAGGAAATAGACGGGATAGATATACCTTTAGGAGTGTTAGACATAACGCTTTATCGCGATGATTTAACGACAATAGGCCCTAAACCTATTGTTAAAGAAACAAAAATAGCCTTTGATATAAAGGGAAAAACAGTAATATTAATTGATGATGTTCTATTTACGGGGAGGACTGTTCGTGCGGCACTTGACGAAATAATGGATTTTGGACGTCCGAAAAAAGTTGAATTACTGGTTTTAATTGACAGAGGGCATAGAGAATTACCCATACGGGCGGATTTTGTCGGGAAAAACATTCCAACAGCAGAAGGTGAGATGGTCGAAGTAAAGTTGCAGGAAATAGATAATAAAGAAGAAGTTATAATAGCTGAGAAATAAATGGAAAAATGGTCTAAAAAACATTTATTAGGAATCAAAGACTTATCTCGCCGCGAAATAGATATAATTCTAGAATTGTCAGCGTCGTTTAAGGAGATATCGAAACGAGAAGTCAAAAAAGTACCTGCGTTGAGAGGAAAAACAATAGTAAATATTTTTTTTGAAAACTCTACACGTACACGCATGTCATTTGAATTAGCTGCAAAGCGGTTAAGCGCAGATGTAGTGAATTTCCAATCCTCTGCTAGCAGTTTAAACAAAGGGGAGACAATAGTCGATACGATAAAAACCCTAGAGGCTTATCATCCCGACATAATGGTGATAAGAATAAGCTCTCCTGCCGCTTTATATTTATTACAAAAATATACAAAAGCTAGTATTGTAAATTGTGGTGATGGTAAAAATGAACATCCAACGCAAGCGTTATTGGACATGTTCACTGTAAAAGAAAAATTAGGCACATTAGAGAATCTAAATGTTCTTATAGTAGGAGATGTTTTGCATTCCAGAGTTGCCAGATCGAATATTTTCGGGTTTCAGAAATATGGTGCAAAAATAACTGTTTGCGGGCCAACAACTATGATTCCGTATGATTTTGAAAATATGGGAGTCGATATAACCTATGATTTCGATACAGCAATAAAAAAAGCAGATGTTATAATCATGCTTCGCATACAAAACGAAAGATTAAAATCTTCGTTTTTTCCGACAATAAGAGAATATGTTGATAAATTTTCATTAACGGAAGAGCGATATAAATTACGTAAAAAAAACGCACTTATTTTACATCCGGGCCCGGTTAATTGGGACGTTGAAATAAGCTCGGCGCTTAAAGAAAAAGTCCATCCGCTTATATTGGAGCAGGCGGAAAACGGATTGGCAGTTAGAATGGGAGTATTGTACCTTGTAGGTACTGAAAAGAGGAGTTTATGAAGTTTATAATAAAAAATGCTAATATAGTAAATTTTGATAGTATAACTAAAGCTGATATTTTAATTGAAAATACTAAAATAAAAAGAATAGCTCAAAAAATCGAAGGAAAAGAAAAAACGATTAATGCTGATGGGAAATTTATTTTCCCCGGTATAATTGATCTTCACGCGCATTTACGCATACCGGGTGATGGGCAGGCAGAGGATCTTTTATCCGGGTCAAAGGCGGCAGCCAAAGGGGGGATAACCACACTTTTTTGTATGCCCAACACAACCCCTTCGGTAGATAATGAAGGACTTGTTAAATGGATAATAGAGGAATCCGAAAAAATCAACATAGCGAAAATAATACCCATAGCCGCTATAACTAAAGACAGAGAAGGCAAAACTCTGACAGAATACAATGCTTTAAAAAATGCGGGGTGTTTGGCGGTAAGTGATGATGGGTGTTCTGTAGCTGATTCTTTGATTTTTAGACGTGCCTTGGAATATGCAAAGATGACAGGATTGTTAGTAATCTCACATTGTGAAGATCCGTCGCTTTCAGCCGGTGGTGCCATGAGAGAAGGTTTTATCTCTTCTAAATATGGGATTTCGGCTATAGCCTCTATCTCAGAAAGTATAATAGTTTATAGAGATGTAGCAATAGCGCAATATTTGGACGTGCCCATACATATTGCGCATATAAGCACAAAAAACAGTTTGGAAATTATAAGAAAAGCTAAAAAAGAAGGAGCTAGCGTTACAGCTGAAACATGCCCTCATTATTTTAGTTTTACGACGGAAGATATTGAGAAACATAAATTTGATTCGAATTTTAAAGTAAATCCACCGCTAGGCGATATGGAAGATATAAAAGAAATAAAAAAAGCATTAAAAGACGGGACAATTGATTGTATAGCTACAGACCATGCGCCCCATTCTTACGCATCTAAAGAGCAACCATTTGAAACAGCGCCTTTTGGCTTTATAGGATTTGAAACATTATTTTCTTCTTCATATACAGCGCTGGTTAAAGGAAACATCCTTACATTGGAACAATTGTCAGAAAAACTTTCATATAATCCTGCTAAAATCACAGGGCTTAAAGGGTATGGTGAAATAAAAGAAGGAAATTTTGCCGACCTGATAATTGTTGATTTGGAAAAAAAATGGTCTCCTTCTCAAGAAAATATAGTTTCCAAATCAAAAAACACTCCGTTTCTGGGTAAAGAATTGCAAGGGGTCGTTGAGTATACCATTAATAATGGTAATATCGTTTTTGAAAATGAAGATATCCGTTAGTGAAAACAGTCGACAGGAAATAGCCTACAACCGATAGTTACCAATTTCCAGAAGATTACCGAAAAAATATAGTCTCTATTGTGCCGCTCACCAATGCGTTTTTCATGGTAGTGGTAATCAATAAAGAATAGCTTTGGTAGTTAAAAATTCGGAAAATTTTTAAAAGAAGCCTTTTAACAATGATATTGCAAGGTCATAGCTGTTCACCGAAGATTTTTTGCCAGAGTCGGGGTTGTCTATATATGAAAAATATCAGTGGCGGAAGCGTAGTAGGAAAGAATATCCAGTTCCCGTTTCGGGTAATCACAGTGTTCTTTTGTGTTTGATGCCAAAAATCTTCGTGGTAGTATAAAGAAATGCGATTTATAGCGGATTTTCATATTCATTCAAGATATTCACGTGCGACAGCCAAAAATATAACAATAAACAATTTGGCACTATGGGCTAAAATCAAAGGAATAGATCTATTAGGTACTGGAGATTTTACACATCCTTTATGGTTGAATGAGATAGAAGAGAATCTTCAATATAATAAAAAAACCGGCTTATTTGAAAAGGATAACATAAAATTTATTCTATCTGCAGAAATTGCTAATATTTTTTCACAAAACGATAGAGTTTATAAAATACACAATATCATACTTGTGCCGTCTTTGGAAATTGCGAAAGAAATAAATAAGCGGTTTTCTTTTTTTGGCAATCTTTCCTCCGACGGCAGGCCGATATTTGGAAAAATAAACTGTGTGTCGCTTGCCGGAGAATTATTTAAAATAAGCCAAGATATAATGCTTATTCCTGCACATATTTGGACGCCATGGTTTTCTGTTTTTGGGTCTAACTCAGGATTTGACAGCATAGAAGAAGCTTATGGAGAGTATAGCGGAAAAATAACAGCGCTTGAAACAGGTCTTTCAAGCGATCCGGCAATGAATTGGCAGATATCAGGATTAGATAAATATTCATTAGTTTCTAATTCGGATGCACATTCTTTAAATAAACTGGGTCGAGAAGCTAATGTTTTTGATTGTGAGATGAATTATTGGGCAATAAAAAAAGCTTTGGAAACAAAGGATAAAACTAAATTTCTGCAAACAATAGAATTTTTTCCGCAAGAGGGCAAGTATCATTATGATGGACATAGGGCATGTAATATAATATTTCATCCAGAGCAGACGAAAAAAAATAATGGGATATGCCCTGTTTGCAATAAGCCACTGACAAAAGGCGTATTATATAGAGTAAATTCTCTTGCTGATCGTCCGGAAAGTTTTGTCCCTCCAAACAGCATACCCTATAAAAAAGGGATACCTTTGCAGGAAATCATTGCTTTTGTTTTAAAAAAAGGGGTAAATACCAAAACAACGACTAATAAATATGAAGAGATAATAAATAAAGCAGGCCCTGAGCTTGATATCCTTTATTTTTTGGAAGAAAAAGAACTTATATTCAAAATAGACGGGGATATAGCAGAAGCCATTCTAAATGTAAGAAAAGAAAAAGTTAATATCATCCCGGGATATGATGGAGAATATGGCAAAATAGAAGTGGAACAAAAACAGAAAACAAGACAACAAACACTATTTTAGCCTTGAGAAATATATTGAAATAAAAGCAAAACAGTGTAATCTATAGAAATACAATTGTCCCTGTAGCCCAACGGATAGGGCGTAGGCCTCCGGAGCCTAAGATGGCAGTTCGATTCTGCCCAGGGACGCCATTAAAAAGTAATTATGAATATTAGCGTTATAGGCGGGTCAAAGTGTTCTGTTAAAACTGCAAAAAAAGCAGAGGAACTTGGCCAATTAATAGCTGAAAATAAATGGATATTAATTTGCGGCGGAGGGTCTGGCGTTATGGAAGCTGCATGTAAAGGAGCTTATAAGGCCGGAGGTGTTACTGTCGGGCTATTGCCCGAGATAACAGATAAATATGCAAATAAATATCTGACAGTGAAAATACCCATGGGCATAGGATATGCAAGGAACATCTTTGTCGTTAGGGCTTCGGACTATATCATAGCGGTTGATGGTAAAACAGGGACGTTGTCGGAGATAGCGTTTGCGCTTAATGAAGGTAAAAAAGTCTACGGGATAGAAACATGGGATATCCCCGGTGTTATAAAAGTATTATCACCACAGGAAGCAGTAGAAAGGGTAAAAGTAGATGTTAAATAAAAAACAAATAGAAGAACTTATTATTAATAAAAAACTAATAGAAAATCATGTTGATATTAATATACAGCTAACACCTAACGGGTTTGATGTTACGGTAGAAAAAATATTTAAATTTTCCGGAAAAGGAAAAGTTGATTTTTCCAATAAAGAACGGCAAATCCCGGAGACAAAAGAAATTATAGCTCAAAAGCAGGTAGAATCAGATAAATTTGGATGGTGGGACCTTAGTCGTGGTATTTATAAAGTCAGGATAAATGAAATAATTAATTTACCGACCGACCTTGCCGCGCTATCTTTTTCTCGGTCGACATTATTACGAATGGGTGCTTATACTCAACATGGAGTATGGGATGCCGGGTTTTGCGGTAAAGGTGAGTTTGTGCTAGTTGTTGATAATGCCGAAGGTATAACAATAAAACAAAATGCTCGTGTTGCGCAGTTGGTTTTTTTTCCTGTAGATGAAACAGAAGCGTATAACGGTATTTATAAAGGCATCAAATGAACACAAAAGAAATCATTATAAAAACGGCTAAAAAACAGGAGTTTAGAAATATTACCGAGCAGTTAAAAGTTCTTTTAAAAAGCGCACAAATAAAAAACGGTATGGCTGTTATTACAACACAACATACAACGGCTGGTCTTACAATAAACGAAAATGCAGATATTAATGTAACCGGCGATATTGGTAATTTTTTAAATGAAACTATCCCTGTAACCAATAAATTCAAGCATATAGAAGGCAATAGCGATGCACATATAAAATCTTCATTGTTTGGAGTTTCGTTAACAGTAATAATAGAAGACGGTAAATTTCTTTTAGGTGTGTGGCAGGGCATATATTTTTGCGAATTTGACGGCCCGCGGGAAAGAAAAATAAAAGTAAAATTTATAGCTGGATAAAAAATGAAAATACCTAAACATTTCAAATCCGGGTTTATTATTATTATCGGCAGACCCAATGCCGGTAAATCTACTTTATTGAATGCTATGGTAGGAGAAAAAATAAGTATAATTTCACCGATACCACAGACCACACGTCATCAAATAAAAGGGATATTAACAACCAAAGAATATCAAATGGTCTTTGTTGATACGCCTGGAATACATACGTTTAAAGATGAGCTTTCAAGCCATTTGAACGGCGTTGCGGTTAATTTATTAGAGGGCTGCGATCTCATCATATATGTAGCGGATGTTACAAGGAAGATAGGAGCTGAAGAAAAAAAAGCGGCAGATGTAATAAAAGGCTCTGAAACGCATGTTATCGTTGCTTTTAATAAAATGGATAAAAAACAAAACTACCTTAAACAACATATAGAGTTTTGGGAAGAAAACAAAAAACAAAACAAATGTAAAATAGATTATTTACCGATATCAGCCAAAGAAGATAAAAACATAGAGGATCTTATTTGTTTAATAAAGGAAAAACTTCCCGAGGGGATGCCTTTTTATGATGAGGAAACTAATACGGATTTTCCTTTAAAGTTTAGGATAGCCGATCAGATACGCGAACAGTTGTTTTTAAATTTAAAAAAAGATTTACCACATTCCATTGCTGTAGAGATAGACGAATTTGAAGATGGCGATAAGCTTTGCAGGATAACAGTAGCTATTTATGTAAACAGAGAGTCTCAGAAAAAAATTGTAGTTGGTGAAAAAGGCGAGGTGCTTAAAAGGGTAGGGATAACTGCTCGTGAAAATATAGAAAAAATTTTAAACAAAAAAGTTTTCCTTAAGACATGGGTTAAAGTTTTACCTGATTGGCAAAAGAAAGCCGGTATTTTAAAGCAACTAGGATATTAATGAAAAAGCAATATGGATGTTAATAAGTTAATAGAACGCCGCAGATCTATACGCAAGTTTAAAAACGGGAATATACCGCAAAAGACAATAAAAAAGATAATAAAAGCCGGGCGATGGGCTCCTTCCGGATTGAACAATCAACCATGGCGGTTTATGGTTTTTTCAGGAAAAGAGAAAGAAAGACTTTCTGAATTTACTGTATGTTCAGAAATCATTTTATCATCAAATAAATGTATTTTAGTCTTCTTAGACAAAGAAGCTGTTTATAATAAAGAAAAAGATTTATTATCTATAGGCGCGGCTATACAGAACATATTACTTTCTGCATCTAACGAAAATTTAGGGACATGTTGGCTGGGCGAGATACTTAAAAAGCGAAATAAAATAAATAAAGAATTCAATATAAAGAAGAAATATCAATTGGAAGCGGTTATCGCGTTGGGATTTTCTTATGACAAAGGTAAAAACCCCGGACGAAAACCAATAAAAGAGTTAATAATAAATGAAGATTTGTAAACATTTTGGTATTTGCGGGGGGTGTAGTTTTCAGGATATACCATATTCTCAGCAAGTAACTACCAAAAAAAATAGAGTTGAGGCATTAATCAAAAAATACGGAATTAAGACTTTAACAAAAGAAGTCAATACGTTTGATACATGGTTTTACCGTAATAAAATGGAATTTACTTTTTTCGAAAAAGACTCGGGGATTATTTGCGGATTTCATGAAAAAGAAAACAAAAGACAGGTAACAGCGCTTAGTGAATGTCCTATTTCCTTTTCTGATACGGACGTAATATTATCAGCAGTATGCGCCTTTGCTCAGAAAAACGGCTACTCAGCTTATAATAAATATTCACATAAAGGTTTTTTACGTAACCTAATTATTAGACAGTCTAAATTTACAAAACAGACAATGATTGTGCTTGTAACAACCGATGAAATCGAATTTAACGTTGAAAAATATAAAGAAATGATTATTTCGATACCCTGTGAATATCCTGTGAATTCTGTGTATAGAGTTGTGAATAACTCATGGTCAGATGCTGTTGTCTTTGAAAAAAAAGAACATATTTGGGGGGAAGAATATATAGTTGAAAAAATTAACGATTTAAAATTTAAGATAGGGCCTGACACATTTTTTCAAGTTAACCCTAAAGGAATGAGCAGTCTTTATTCAAAAATCATGCTTTATGCAGATTTGACAAGAAAGAAACGAATATTGGATTTATATTGTGGTGCGGGCGGCATAGGGATGGGCTTGGCTAAAAAAGCGGATTTTGTATGGGGCGTAGAGCTTAGCCCGGATATTGTGAAATTTGCACAAGAAAATGCCGAACAAAACAATATAAAAAACATTACTTTTATAGCGCAAGATGTAAGATTGTTTCTCAATACACAGGACAATACTGATAAAAAAATAGACCTGGTTGTTGTAAATCCTCCGCGCGGCGGATTATCTCAAAAGGTTATACGAGCAATAAAACGATTATTACCTTCAAAATTAATATATTCTTCGTGTAATCCTGAGGCATTATGCCGTGATTTAAAAGAGTTCTCTGATCAATATACAATAGAATTTGTAGAACCTTTTGATTTTTTCCCTCACACGAAACATTTAGAGTGTTTGGCGGTATTAACTAAAAATAACGATGAAAAAGACATAAAGAATGGTATAATCTGACAAACATATAATTATGGAAAAAAACATTGAACCAAAAGTTTTTGTTATTTCAGGCCCCGGCGGAGTAGGAAAGACCTCTCTTCTTAAAAAGTTATTTTTGAAAAAAAGCATAAAAGCTAAATTTATTAAGGGTATTACATGTACTACCCGTGAAAAACGCATGGGTGAGCGGCACAATAGAGACTATATTTTTACAACAAAAGAGGATTTTTTAAAGAAAAAGAATGAAAATTATTTTATTGAAACAGAAAAGGTTCTTGAAAATTATTATGGGACACCCAGATTTTTCTATGAAAAAGCGGAAAAAAGCGGAAAAAATCTGGTTTTGTGCATAGATGTCAAAGGCGGAAAGACTTTTAAACAAATATTTGGGAAAAAACATGTTATAACAATATTCATAACGGCGCCTGATGAAAAAGAGTTAAAAAAACGTATGAATAAGCGAGTAGACTCTTCTTTACATATCAAAAAAAGATTGCAATTGGCAAAAAAAGAGATAGAATTATCGGATTGTTACGACTACAAAATTATCAATGATGACTTTAACGATACGATGAAAACGTTAGAAAGCATTTTTTTAGAAAAAATACCGGGAACATATAGGTAATATTTAAGCCGGCCCCGGTATCAAATCGGATCGGGGAAAATAAAGTGGAGAGTTGAAAATGAAAAGAGAACCAACGCCTTTTGTCAGATTTTTAGACGCCAGCGAAGGATCTGTTTACAAGTTAACGGTATTAGCGGCTAAAAGAGCACTTCAGCTTGCAGATGGCGACGCATCGTTAATCGATAAACCTTCAGATAAGGTTTTAGATGCTGCATTACAGGAAATTGGACAAGGGAAGATAAGAGTTAAACCTAAAGTTTAAAATGGCGTGGTAGCCAAGTGGTAAGGCAGCGGTCTGCAAAATCGCTATGCGCCGGTTCGAATCCGGCCCACGCCTTATAATATCGCTCTTTAATAAAATATGATATAATAAAATTCTCTCGGGCGGGTGGCGGAATGGCAGACGCCTTGGACTTAAAATCCAATGTTCCGTGAGGGACGTGAGGGTTCGAGTCGCTCCCCGCCCATACTTAGTCGTTAGTTAATAGTATATAGTTGTTAGTAATATTTGTTTTAAAGAGCGGAAATT
>JAQVMQ010000071.1 GCA_028703535.1 Candidatus Omnitrophota bacterium
ACAATCCCATTTGTTTAAGATTACTATTTACATATTGCCACTGTACTGGTAAGTTATCCCTAGAAAAATTAACTGGTCTTTTCACGGCATATCCTCCTTGTTAAAAGGTTAGTAATTGGTAGTTACCATACCTTTTGAGGATATGCCGTTTTTACCTATTTGTCAATTTGCGAATAATAGTTTACACTACCTTCAAAAAAGCTCCGTACTCTCACCCCCTCTATCTCTCTCGAGCAAGAACACCTCCTCTTGGGATGCCATAGGGGTCTAAAATAACCCCGGGGGTGGGTTTAACTTTTCATAAAATACTTAGCAAAGAGCGACCCTCAGGCTATAGACCTGATTTCACCATCCTGTAACCATTTGATAATAAAGGACTTAACCCAATCCCTGTATCCTTTTGTGCCAATTTTGTGCCATTTAGAACATCTAACGCCCTAACAGCATGTTTCTTATGATCACAACTAAGATGAGAATATCTCAAAGTCATTTCTATATTCTTATGCCCCATTAACTCCTTAACAGTCAACAAATCAACTCCGTTCATGACCAATTGTGACGCAAAGGTATGCCTGAGGTCATGGAAACGAAAATCGTTGATATTTGCCCGCTTTAAAGCCTTAGGAAAAACACTTTTAATGTCACGCCATGGGTTACTTAACGAATTGCAAAATACGTATTGGCTTTCTGGGTTTCTACTTTAGACTCTGTGATGCTCTTTAGTTTACATTAGACTTTAAAAACTTTTTAGTCCCACACACCAACCGCTTTGTTTTATTAGTAATAGTTAGCCCGCCTCTTTCAAGCATAGGCATAAAAAAATCGCTATCGTTTTTTTCATCCTCTTCTTTTACATAATCAACAAATGTATTGTCAACATCTTCCATCCTAAGACGTAAGGGCGAATTCACATGATGATCCCTACACCCATCCCCAATGCAACATATTTCATTAGCCTCAAGCATGTCATGAACAAATTTATTATAAAATGAATTATATATAGCCACTTGTAGATTTTTTTCTTTTTGGTAACCAGTTATAAAAGAAACACTCTGGCATTTCTGTGTAATTGCACAATGATCATGGGTCAAAAAGAAATCACCCTTTTTGTAAAGACATCGCGCCCTGATTGTTCCATGTTATTATTAGGTGACGGATAAAAAAATTGATGACCGTGTAAATGGCTTATAGTGTATCGTTTTGAGAAATACTCTTTTTTATCAAATCTATTATCATTAAACCCAAAAAAATAATCTGTTTCTTTTAAGGCTTCCCACAGCAATGTATCATAATTAAGAGTAACTATACTTATATGACTATACCTATCTATTTCACTTAAAAAATAATTACGAAAAAGTTCTACAGATCCTTCTTCTACTTTACAACTATTTATATAATAATGCAGAACTTCACGCGCCAAAATTGGTATCATCCTCATTTCTTTTCTACTAGCCAAATCGTTTAATCTTTTTGCAACTTTTGTAAAATATTTTTCCAAATGTATACATGGATGATAATGAGAGATATTCTCCCGTTTTCTATTCCTCAAAATGAATATCACATTATCTATATAATCAATCATTTTCTCAAAATCTAGGAATTCAGGACAAATCCGTTTTGAATTAGAATATATTTCATCAAAATCCTTAACAAAATCCTCAATTAAGAAGAAAAAATCATCCAAATTAAAATCAATATCTCTCATTTGTATCTTGTTAGACAGTGAACCCCCTATTCTTTTGATTTCGTCAAAAGTTTCTTTCCATGCCTCTTTCGAACACAATATGGCTGTAAGAGCTTGTGTCGACAAGGATTCCCCCTTCTCGTTTTTGAGAAACTCAATACTTGCGCCTGCTCCCAAAATATAAACTTTTCTACACATAAGCTAATATTCCTTAAACATAATCCTTTCTTCCTCTCCCAATTTTAAAACAAAAATTTCTGTTCGTACCTAACGGTACTCAAGGGAAGACTCCTCTCTATATAACTAAATATAAGTATCGTCTTAGTAGCGAAGCAATCATTTAACTTTCTTCCAAACTACGCGGACAGGAATTGCTACGAAGCATATATTTAGTAATCTTCCTTGTGAGTCCGTGAGTGAAACGAACGAACCTGCTAAAATCCCGTAGGGATTTTTCAGGCTCAATTCCGTCCCCCCAACTTTCCCATCTATTTTGAGGAAGGAATTGTAGTGAGGCATATATCTAGAAATCTTCCGCTCGAACCCAGGTCACAACGCAGTTGTGGCCTGAACCTGCAAAAATCTCAAAGAGATTTTTCTGGTTTGGTTCCGTCCTCAAAATTGAAAAAACTCTGTACCCTTCATGGGTATAGAGTTTTTTTGGTTGCGGGACAGGAAATTGTAACAAGGCAGTTATTTAGGCTTTTTCCAATCGCAGTCCACGAGCGCGAAGCGCGAAGTGAACCTGAAAATTCCTTCGGAATTTTGCTGGGTCAATTTCTAGTCCCTCAAACTAAATAATTCCAAACCCTTTATGGGATTTGGAATTATTTTGGTTGCGGGGACAGGAGTTGAACCTGCGACCTTCAGGTTATGAGCCTGACGAGCTACCTGGCTGCTCTACCCCGCGCAAGTATTGTAGTGATTTTTGCAATTTTGTCAACCGATTAAACGCAGATATTTAATAACAGAAAAATAGTTCTAACTGCCTGCATCCTGAAAACTGGCAGTCAACAAAGCACAGCCAATCCCTGAAACACATTGATACTCTACATATACCCATGTAGTATGCGGCGACTTATCCTCCGAATTACAGCAACTTAAAACAGCCTGCTCAGAATTAAGCCGTATTTTTGTGACAACCGGCATAACCCATTTTTTCTTCATTCTTGGCATAAATATATTCAACCCCTTACGTTTAATATATTCTCTATATTGCCAAACAACTACATGAACAGTCTAACTATAAATATTATTAATACGCCGATACTCGTCATAAAAACAAAACACAATAATAAGAAACCATAACATCAAAAACAATACCAACGCCTGCCTTACCATAAGCCACGACAACGGGTTCTCTTCCTTGATATCAGTGTTTTGTGGATTAGCCCACCTGATTATAGGCGTTGCCAGCATAGAAGCCAAATCAACTATTGCTATCACAATAAACTGTATATTATGGAAATAGCGTGTCGGAAACCAAATCTTGGATGTACAGACAAAAAAAGTCAATATAGTCATTATAAGCGACAAAGATATCGTACGTATCTGGATCTCAACCTGCTCGGAAATCGACTTTTTACTTGCATAAGTATAACCTTGAAGCATCCATACTCCTTTTGATTAAAACGGCGTCAATATGAATACTTTATTATTCATACCCGCGGTTATCCCCAATTTAGACGACCAATATGCATTTATTATAAATAAAACTATAAACATAAAAATAATCGATACTCTCAATACCTTACTTTTACCTAAACGGCTAATTATTTTATATACCTTAATAACCCCCACACCCGCCAGAACCGCAAGAAACGGATAAACGGGTATAAGATATCTATGTTCTTTTGATATATCTCTAAAGAACGAAAAATACAATAAAAAGAAAAAGAACCCTGACCATAATAATAACATATTTTTATTTTCAACCTTACCCTTGATCAGTTTTAGAACCGATATGAAAAAATCTTTCAATGTCGCAAGACTAAAAATAAAAAATGGTGTTATAGCCATAAGCCCGACTGTAAACAACACCGAGACATGTGGTCTTGCCCCAAGCGTATCATAAAATTGTGTTTTATTAGCATCAACCATATCTTTCATTGATACGGCCGTATCATAAAAAAATGTCCCGTAAGTCTTATAGACAGCCATAAACCACGGGCCAGTCAAAACTATCAAAGGCAATATTACCCATGCCAGGCTGAAAGAACTTCGTTTAACAATACAGACTTTACACCCGCCATCGTCAGAACAGGGCAAATTATCCAAAAATACCGAAAACAATAATACCGGCAACAAGACCAAAACATTCTGACGCGTCAACACAGCGACCGAAAAAAACAAACCGCTGAGAAAATAAAACAGATTACGTTTTTTATTTATCGTATTCATAAACATAAATATAAATGAAATAGTGACAAAAAAACCACACATATCAGCAGGCCACAATCTATGAGCAGTAAAAATATCTACACCGGAAAATGCGATTATGCCCGCGGCTATAAACCCTCCGGCCGCGTTCCCTGAAACTATCCCCAAAAAGAATGTAGAGACAATCAGCATCAGGCTGAAAAAAAACGGCACAATACAAAGATAGAATTGGTTTGATATGAATTCTCTCTCTCTGTTAAATTTATCTTTACCGTTGGGATTAAGAATCGATACCCTATAATCTTTTGAGTCACTGAATAAAAGATGTGACACCATCAACATATACGGGAACGCCGGTGCCATATAATATAAAGGAATATCATACTGGATGATACCGCCTATCTGCTCACGCACTTTAAGAAGGTCGCCCTTACCCTGATCTTTATTTATCGGATACCATATGCCGCGCGCCCAAGTCAATTGGTCAGTTACAAACCGGGCATTGACCTGCCTAAGGTTATATTCGTTAAACCCGCATTTTTCGAGCTTCATAGCAAGCGTAACGTAATTTGTTTGATCAACGTCGATATGCTGAATAGTAAAGACACCTAGCCGTAAATATGCCGCAAGCAGCAAAATCAGGAATAACGCACAGCCAATAAACCATTTTTGATATCGTTTAACAGAAGATATTAATTGGGTAAGCATCAAAATATTATACAATATAGAAATAAAAATAGAAACAATTAAAGCTGTTCCGCTCTGACGAAAATATAAGTGGAATTTTACATTAATACAAAATACACATTGATCCTAAGAAGGCATAGTCGCCGTTTCTCCTATTCCAGTTGTATTTCCTCCCGGTCCTCCTTTATTACTAGTAGCACATCGCCATATTCCCGTACCAGTATAAACACATACAAGCGGCGAACCAAAATTGTCCATATAAATTCCACCGGCCTTACATGCGGCTAAAACAGCCTGGCTGGGATCAAGCTCAATCAGTGTGATTTTCGGTTTTAGATATCTCTTCATGATATATTTATTTTATTATATTTCCAATAATATACAAGTTTCTAACGGCGCT
>JAQVMQ010000025.1 GCA_028703535.1 Candidatus Omnitrophota bacterium
TGCTTTTGCGCACCTTCGGATGTCAAATGAATACACGAGATTCCGAGGCTTTATTGGGGTTATTTCTTGATAGAGGATTTACTCAAAGTTTTGTGCCGGAAGAAGCGGATGTTATTCTTATTAATACATGTTCTGTAAGAGACAACGCCGAAAGCCGGGCTGTTTCGTTTGCTTCAACCCTAAAAGGCATTATGAAAGATAATAAACCGATAATAGGTATTATTGGGTGTATGGCAAAGAACAAGGGCAAAGAGCTTTATGATAGGCTCAAACATGTAAATCTCATATGCGCGCCGGCAGTCGCGCATCGTATACCTGCATATATTGAACGTATAATTGAAACCGGTGAGCGGATAATTGATATCGAGGATATCGATAGAGAAGAAGAGTTTTATAGTTCAATATTCAGGGAAGATAGACGGCATGCTCAAGTTGTTATTTCAACAGGATGTTCAAATTATTGTTCATATTGTATTGTGCCGTATGTGCGGGGAGATTTGAGGTTTCGTGAGCCTGGAGACATATTGGCTGAGGTTGAAAGTAATGTTAAAAACGGTAACACGCGCATAACACTACTGGGCCAAAATGTTAATGATTATAGGTGCAAAATAGATGATGAGATTATGGATTTTGCCGATCTTTTAGCTCAAGTATCTGAGATAGAAGGGATTGAGGAGATAGATTTTGTAAGTGCCAATCCTAAGAATACGTCGCGTAAGCTTTTGGAGGTTATGGCTAAAAGTGAAAAGATAAAAAAGCATTTACACATACCGTTTCAGTCAGGTTCGAACCGTATATTAAAGCTTATGAACCGTGGCTATACGAGAGAAGATTATCTTAAACTTATTGATGATTATAAACTTATTGTTAACGGTACGTTGAGTGCCGATATTATTGTAGGGTTCCCAAGCGAGACGGATGAGGACTTTTTGCGGACTAAAGATATTGTCGGGACTGTTAAGTTTAATTTTGCGTTTATTTTTAAATATTCACCGCGTGAAGGGACAAAAGCGGCGTTAATGGAGGATGACGTTTCAAAAGAAGTCAAAGAAGAACGGCATAGTATATTGCTGGATCTTCAAAAAAGAATATCTATCGGGATGCGTTAATTTTCAGGAGAATTATTCATGCGTTTATTTTTATTAATTTTTATTTTTTTAAGTTGTGTCATTAATGTTTGGCCGGATGCCTTAGATAGCGCCTATGAAGAATATCTTGCGGGCAGTTATGACGAAGCGCGCGATATAGCAAGCCGTATGCCTGATAGTAAAGAGAAATTATATTTTATGGGGCTGGTAAACATCAAGCTTGGTAATTATAGTGTCGCACGCGAACATTTGCGTCGGTATTTGCAAAGATATCCGGAGTCTGAAGATTATGAGACGGCGCTTATAAAGTTAGGTGATACGTATTTTCTTGAAGGTGACCTGCAGCGTGCTGATAATATTTTCCGGGAGATAGAAGAGAAGTATCCTAATGTTGATAGACTGCCGGTAGTGTATCTTAGACTTGCGCAAATATCGGCTAAAGAAGGGCGTTGGGCGGATAAGCGCGCGTATTTAAGGATTATTGACAGTGATTTTCGTGATGCGCCGGAGATAGAATTTGCCGATATTTTGAAAGAGCAGGGCGATTATTTTACCGTACAGGTGGGTGCGTTTGGCAGTAAAGATAATGCGTACGCGTTGGATAATGAACTTAAGAAGTTAGGTTATAGTTCGTATGTTGATGTAACTTATAAAAAAGATTATACGCTGTATAAAGTTAAGGTCGGGAAGTTTTACGGCAGACTTGATGCCGAAAGTGTTTATGATAAGCTGATAAGGCAAGGCTATTCTGCCAAGATATATCCATAACCTAGTTCCCGTCCCGGACGGTCACTAGGTTTTATAACAGTATGCCGTTAAGAAAAGAAAAAATTGAAGTAGGCAGTTTTTATCATGTCTTTAACAAAACTATAGAGGGTTTTGTTATCTTTAATAATAATTTCGACTATCATAGAATGCTATCTTGCTTAAGTTTTTATAATATTTTAGACCAGAAATATAAATTAAGTTATTATTTTGGGAGAGGTAAAGAAGATTTTTTTGATAAAATTAAAGAATATGAAAAAATTGTTGAAATATATGCCTATTGTCTTATGCCTACTCATGTACATTTATTATTGCGTGAGATAAGAGAGGGGGGGATAAGTTTTTTTATGAATAAAATATCTAAAAGTTATGCCCAATATTTCAATAAAAAATATAAAAGACAAGGACCTTTGTGGCAGGGACGATATAAGAATGTTTTGGTCAAAGAGGATGAACAGCTAATCTATTTGACAAGATATATATATCGGAATCCTTGTAAAAGCGGATTAGTAGACAGCCCGCAGGAATGGAAGTATTCTTCATTACAAGAAGTATTAAACGATAAGTATGGAGTTGTTGAACCTTTAAGTTCCATTAGCGATATGTCTTTGCCGGCGTATATCGAGTTTTTGGCAGATAACCCAGTTCCCGTCCCGGACGGGAACTGGGTAGGAGAGAGTAATGAGTAGGCTTGTTTTTATTGTAGGGCCTACCGCGACAGGTAAGACGGATGTCGCCTATAATATAGCCAAAAGATCAGGTGCTGATATTGTTTCGTGTGATTCTATGCTTGTTTATAGAGAACCTTGTATTGTTACTGCTAAACCTGACAAAGAAATTTTAAGCGAAGTCAAACATCATTTCATTGATATTATTTCGGTAACACAGGAATATAATGTTTTTGATTATTATTTAAGTGCAACGCAGAAGATTAAAGAGTTCTTGTCACGGGGCAAGTCTGTGATAGTCTGCGGAGGAACCGGACTTTATATGAAAGCCTTGCTTGACGGGCTTGCCGATACACCTGCCAAAGATGATGAATTGCGCAAACAACTTACGGAACGTGCTAGATCTGAAGGGTTAGATGTTTTATATGAAGAACTTGAAAAAATCGATTCTGTCTATGCTCAAAAAATATCGCATAATGACTTAAAACGTATAGTCCGAGCGCTTGAAGTATATAAACTTACGGGTAAAACTATTTCTGAATTTAAGCCCGATGCCAATAACGGGCTTTGGGGGAAATACGATATAGATATTTTTGCTGTCGAATATACAAGAGATGAACTTTATGACAGGATAAATAAGCGTGTTGATGTTATGTTTGAAAAAGGTGTAGTTGATGAGGTTAAGGAGATATTGAAATTTGAACTAAGCGTTAGCGCGAAAAAGATAATAGGTATACCTGAGATAAAAGAGTATATTGACTGGAGAATAACTTTTAATGACTGTAAGGAATTGATGAAGAAAAATACCAGGAATTATGCTAAACGCCAGTTGACGTGGTTCAGAGCTGATAAAAGAATAAAGTGGGTTGAGAATGCAGATGAAGTTTTATCGAGAGTAAAGGTGTAATATATTTTTTTAAGTGTTTTAGATTTTACTATTCAAGCATAAGAGTTAATGTTAAAATTTATTAATGAAGCATTATAAAAAACCTAAAATTATGGAAATACCGCTTGATATGGAGCAGGCAGTTTTACAGGTATGTGTGGTAGGAGGTCAGTATTTCAATAGAGTCACAACGCCTATATGTGTAGCCGGATCAGGGCCGTTAGCTACATGTATGGTTACCGCAAAAGGTACTGGAGGTACTCTTGTTGCCGGAGGGTTGGGGGCAGCTAATAGTTTTGCAAGTTGAAAATTATCAAATTTCAAATTTTACCGTAGATATACCATTCTATAAGGAACGATAAAATGCAAATATCAAGGACTTATGAATTGTCTGTTTCCTGGAGAGCTGTAATGCTTGCTTTTTTTATCCTTATTGCCGCGTTTATGGCAGATGATGTATATCTACAGATAAGTTTAGCGGTTATTTTTGTCGTTTATGTTTTGTTAGTGTCTTTGTTGTCGCATGTCAGTACGGCATTTAAATTGACACGTGACAGTTTGTTGTATGGCCGTAATTTGAAAAACATTATGCATATTGAGGACATGACAAAAATAATTGTTTATCCCAGGAAAAAGAATTTTAATTTTTTTTATAATATTAAAGGACGAGTTGGGGCGGTGAGTATTTATAATGTAAAGGGCGTTAAGAATTTTCTTGTGGATAATACGAAGGTGTTTGCCGATGACTTGTTGGTTAAGGCGAAACATATAAATGACAATATTAAGGTTATTAAGCGCGCAAGTCTGCTTTTTGTTTTTAACCGGATAATAGCGTTTTTTGTTATGGCAGTTTTATTTTTAGGCCTGCCATTAGTTATTATAAAGTCCGGGACTGTTGAACAGCGGTATAGAACTTTTTTTGATAAGTTTAAAGCGAAGGTTGGTATGAGTGTTAATAAAGTGGAAAATACGGCTAAGCATATAGCCGAAAGGTTATCAATAGAATGAATGAAATTAAATCTACGAGTTTCAAGGAACGTGCGTTATTAGTATTAGCGCGGACACGGCAGGTTCGCTGGCCGATAGATATTTTATCCGGTGAGTTCCGTCAGCTTGTTGAATCAACCGGTGTTGAGGTGATGGATCTGGTTGTTGCCAAGCTTGATATTATTAATCCTAATCTTTATATAGGCAAAGGCAAGGCTGAGGAAGTAGCCTTGATGGTTGAGGAAGATAAGCCTGATCTTGTAGTATTTGATAATGAATTAAATTTTAGGCAGCAGCGTAATCTGGAGGATCAGTTTAAGGTTAAGGTTATCGACAGAACACAATTGATTTTGGATATTTTCGCAAGGCATGCTAATACGCAGGAAGGTATATTACAGGTTGAGCTGGCGCAAAATGAATATCTTATGCCGCGGTTAAGGGGTAAGGGTATTATGTTATCTAAACAGGGTGCCGGTATTGGGACAAGCGGACCCGGTGAAAAAAAACTTGAGATCGATAAGCGTAAAATCCTTGACCGGATAGCTCAGCTTAAAAAAGAATTGGCAGATGTAAAAAAGCACCGGGACGTTATGCGTAAAAAACGGGTTAAAAGTAACCTCAAAGTAGGTTCGTTTGTGGGATATACTAACGCGGGCAAGACCACTACTTTTAATAAACTGACTCAGGCAGGTGAGGTAGTGTCATCGGATATGTTTACGACACTTGATACTGTCAGCCGTACTATAAAGATAAAAGATTCCGAAAGTGTGCTTTTCACTGACACGGTCGGTTTTATATATGATCTTCCGCCTGGGTTGGTCGAATCGTTTAAGGCTACTTTAGAGGAACTGCATTATGCCGATGTGTTAATTCATCTTATAGATATTTCTAATCCTAAATTTGAGTTATTAATAAAAGTGGTTGATGATATATTGTTTGATTTGGATTTGGCGGATAAGCCTTTGCTTAAAGTTTTCAATAAGATAGATCTTATTGATCAAGAAGCGCTTATTGGTTTTAAAAAGAGTTATCCAGCAAGTATTTTTATATCTGCGGTTTCGGGTGATGGAATAGAAAAACTAAAAGAAAAAGTATACGATATCTTAAACCCGGATAGAACAGAAATACTTCTTAATGTAACTTTTGATAAGATGGGTGTTAAGGAATATCTACATAAGTTTTGTGAGATAATTGATACTGATTATAAAGACACCATGGTAGTTTACCGAATCAAAGGCAGTAGTGAATCTTTGAAGCATTTTGATAATTTATGTTTGAAGTATACTATTTGTTAAATAGCTGATAATCAACCATCAGCTTCTAGCTTTTAGCAAGAATTGAGCTGTTCTGAAATAAGTTTATAGAAAAAAAATAGCCATTAGCTGATAAACTACTCTTAAGCTGAAAAGAGAGAAAATATATAACAGTCAACAGAAGACAAAAATGGAAAATCGGGAATTGAATAAAAAATTACTGAATAAACAAAAGTGGCTGAAGCTCGAGATGACACGGGTGAAACTGAGCCCTGAACAGGCAGTATTGAGTTGTTGTGATTTTGGGATTAGAGCCGGCGTAACACCTGCATTGCTTACCAAGCAATGTAATGCTGGCCTTTGTTTGGGGAGTGTCACGTTTTCTGTCAGTAGTTAAAATTACAAAGTATTTTTTATATGGTTTTGTGTTTTTTAAATTTAATTATATATAAATCTAAAATTTGTTAGGTAGGGCATTTCGCTTGCAGGCTCGATGTTATCAAAAATATTGGTGCACTTCGTGCGCACACTCAGTATCATTGAAAATAATTGTAAAACGAAATAGATGACATTTTCAATGTAAACTGGATAAAGTATTAGGTAGGACACTTCGTCATTAGTCACAGTGTCATTAAAAATCAAAGTGAAATAGGATAAGGTATGGGGGATTAGTTAGGACATCTCGCATGCAGGCTCGATGTTATCAAAAATATTGGTGAAACTGGATACTTGCATTTGGGATAAAAATATTTCTTGCAAATTAGCACTCTCGGTGTTAGACTGCTAATTACTCAAAAAGTTAAAGGTTTATTTTTTTGCTCTTGGATATATAAAGTATTGATAAATAAAGTGTTTTTGTGGTATTTTATATTTTTTACAGGAGGTAAGATATATGTTTAATATGAATAAATTCACTAATAAAGCTCAGGAAGTTATAGCCGGAGCGGCAGGTATTGCGGCACGAAATAAGCATCAGATGATAACTTCTTTGCATATTATGGCTGCGTTTTTGGGTGATAAAAGAAGTATCTTTTGCGATGTTTTGGGACAATTGGGGGTCGATCTTCCTGATATTAACAATAAAGTAAATGAAAGGCTGATGGGTTTGCCTAAGGTAGAGGGCGGAGCCAATGCTTATGCTTCGTCTGATATGCGTGATTTGTTTTTTGAATCTGAAAGTATAGCTAAGAAGTTTAAGGATGAGTTTGTAAGTTCTGAACATTTGGTATTAGCTTTAGCTAAAGTTGATAAGAATTTTCTTATAGATTATTTGAGTAAACAGGGAGTTAAGTATAAAGATATTGAGCAGATGGTTTTGAAAGTCCGCGGTGCGCATAAGGCTGATTCACAAAGTGCCGAGGATACATATAAAGCACTTGAAAAATACGGGCGTGACTTAACGGAATTTGCGCGTAAGGGTAAGCTTGACCCTGTTATAGGACGCGATGAGGAGATCAGGCGGATTATGCAGGTTTTAAGCCGTAGGACTAAGAACAATCCTGTACTTATTGGTGAGCCCGGGGTAGGTAAAACGGCTGTTGTTGATGGGCTTGCCCAGCGTATAGCAACAGGTGATGTGCCTGAAGGATTGAAAGAGAAGAAAGTTATCGCGCTTGATATAGGATTGTTGGTCGCGGGGGCTAAGTTTCGTGGGGAGTTTGAAGAACGGTTAAAGAGTGTATTGAAAGAGGTCGAGAGTAAAGAAGGTGAGATAATCCTTTTTATTGATGAATTGCATACTGTTATGGGCGCGGGGAAATCTGAAGGCGCGGTTGACGCTGCTAATATGCTTAAACCGGCGCTTGCGCGAGGGACGTTGAGGTGTATAGGCGCTACTACTTTGGATGAATATCGTAAATATATAGAGAAAGACGCGGCACTTGAACGCAGGTTTCAGCAATTGATAGTTAATGAGCCGACTGTTGAGCAGACGATCTCTATTCTTAGGGGGTTAAAAGAAAAATATGAGGTGCATCACGGTGTAAGGCTTAAAGATTCGGCGCTTGTCGCTGCTGCTATTTTATCTGATCGATATATAAGTGCGCGGTTTTTGCCTGATAAAGCGATTGATCTTGTTGATGAGGCGGCGTCTAAATTGCGTATTGAAATTGACAGTAAACCTGAAGAAATTGATATCCTTGAACGCAAGATTATGGAGCTTGAGATACAGCGGCAGGTATTAAAAAAAGAGAAAGATAAGGAAGGTAAAGAGCGGCTTGTTAAGGTTGAGCAGAAGCTTGAGGAGATACAGAAAGAACTCAAAGATAAAATGGTAGTCTGGCAGAAAGAAAAGGATGTAATATCAAAGATACAAAAGATAAAAGAAGAGATAGAAAACCTCCGTACTCAGGCGCAGGAGTTTCAGAAGCAAGTGCGCTTGGATAAGGTTGCTGAAATACGATATGGCAAGATCCCTGAGCTTGAGAAGAATCTTAAAGTCAATAATGATAAGCTAAAGGAAATAGAGAAGAACGAAAAGATGCTGAAGGAAGAAGTTGACGAAGAAGATATCGCTCAGATAGTTTCTAAGTGGACAGGGATACCGGTGACAAACCTTATAGAGGAGGAAGTAAGTAAACTTTTAAAGATGGAAGATGCCTTGAAGGCGTCTGTCGTCGGGCAGGATGAGGCGATAACGCTTGTCTCAGATTGTATAAGACGTGCGCGTGCTGGTGTTGCTGATCCGAATAGGCCGTTAGGGGTTTTTCTTTTTCTTGGACCGACGGGTGTGGGGAAGACCGAGTTGACTAAGGTGCTTGCTGAGTTTTTGTTCAATACGCAGGATAACCTTATACGGATAGATATGAGTGAGTATATGGAGAAATTTTCGGTTTCAAGGCTTGTCGGTGCTCCGCCCGGATATGTAGGTTATGATGAGGGTGGACAGCTTACCGAACAGGTCCGGCGTAAGCCGTATTCGCTTGTGCTTTTTGATGAGATTGAAAAGGCGCACCCTGATGTATTTAACTTACTTTTACAGGTTATGGATGACGGACGGCTTACTGATTCACAAGGCCGTGAAGTTAGTTTCAGAAATACTGTTATTGTTATGACATCTAATATTGGCAGTGAATTTTATAATGACCTTACTATGAATAGAGCGGCGGTACAGCAACAGGTAAATATGGTTCTTAAAGCTAAGTTCAGGCCGGAGTTTCTTAATAGGATAGATGAAACTATGATCTTTAATCATCTTGAATTGGATGCTATCAAGGATATAGTAGGTATTCAGGAAAAAATTGTCAGAGAAAGGTTGAAAGAAAAAAAGATAGATGTAGAATTGTCTGATAACGCCAAATCGTTTCTTGCGGATAAAGGGTATAGTCCTGAATATGGGGCACGCCCTGTTAAGCGTGTGATACAAAGGCTGGTTGTTAATCCGCTGAGTGTTGAGCTGATCAAAGGGACGTTTAAGGAGAATGATAAGATAATTGTTGATGTTGATAATAAGAAGATAATTTTTAAAAAGATATAAGTTATAGAAAGGAGTTTTTATGAAGGTTGATGTATCGTTTAAGTATTTGACTGATAGTAAGCTTTTAGATGATGTTTTGGATAAAAATATTAAAAAACTTGAACGGCGTATACAGATATATAGGAAAGATGCGCCTATACACGTATCCGTGCATTTAGAGAAAAATCCGAATAAAGAGCAGTATTTTTGTAAGGTTAATGTTTATTTGCCGGCGAGACTTGTTGTGGTTGACGAGAAGGGCACTAAGCCGGAAGTTACGCTTAATAAAACTTTTCAGGCAGTTTCTAGGCAGTTGAGGAAAGTGAAATATAAAGTTGAAAAACATCTTCTTGGTAAAGGGCGTGAAAGCATCAAAAGCTGCTTGGATGAAGACCCGTTGGATTAGCCGCTAATTGTTAGTAGGCTTTTCTTGACTATGGCTTTTTGTTATGTTACTATATTTGGCACTCTTGGTCTCTGAGTGCTAAAAGAGGCATATTTTATGAGAATATCAGACATTAAGGAACGTGAGTTTAATCTTTTGGACTTAATAGTTGAAAGTTATATTCATGAGTCAAAGCCGATAAGTTCATCGTATCTTTGTAAGAAATTTAACTTGCCGTATTCGTCTGCGACTGTGCGTAATGTTATGGAGAGTCTCGAGCGGCAGGGTTTTGTTTGTCATGTGCATACTTCTTCGGGCCGTATACCTACACAGGTAGGCTTTCGGCATTACGTCGAAGCTATTAAAGAGCGCGAAAGAGAGATGACCGATGGCCTTGAGTTACCGCTTGGTCTTTCGGGTGAACTTTCGGTTGATGATACTGTAAGTGATGTGCTTGAGATATTATCCAATGTAAGTGGATATACCTCGTTAATCTCTATAGCTGATAATAATATGCATAAGTTTGTCTGCCGCGGGATGCGGCTTATGCTTGAACAGCCGGAATTTAATGATTTGGCTAAGTTTAAAAATATTTTATATACGTTAGAAGTTCGTATGGATGAGCTTCGTGAAATATTGGATTATTATTCCGGAGAGGATTTGAAGATACTTATAGGTGATGAGATAGGGTTTAACGAGATTGCTGAATGCGCGATGATAGTTTCGGGTATCAGCAAAAATAAAAACAGGACAACGGTGTCTTTGGCGCTGTTAGGTCCTATGCGTATGGATTATGTACGGGCCGGAGCGTATTTACTGGCTACGCGTGATTATTTAAAAGATATTTTTTCGGAGGGTATGTGATGAAAAAGGACCATTTTTCGGATAAAGGAAAAAGTCATGATGATTTAAAAGGAACGCATGATGAGAAGGATAATATCAAGGAGAGATGTCAGACGTGCGAGTCACTGATGGAACAGTTGTTACGCGCGCGTGCCGAGTTTGATAATGCGCGTAAAAGATGGGATCGTGATCGAGTGGATATTATCAAATATGCTAATTCCGGATTACTGCAGGAGCTGGTAGGTTTCATGGATGTGATTGAACAGGCGCTAAAAACTGTTAATGAGCATTGTAAAGATGAGCAGGTAGTCAAGGGTGTGGAGCTTATGCAAAGTAACTTTATTTCTTTGCTTAGCAAAAAAGGTGTAGAAGTTATTGATGTTAAAGGTAAAGCGTTTGATCCGCATACTTGTGAGATGGTTGCCCCTTGTGACGTGGAAGATGAAGGACAGGACGGTATGGTTCTGGATATAGTCCAAAAAGGATATAAACTTGACGGCAAAGTCTTACGTACTACGAAAGTTATTGTGGGTATGTTAACTAAAAAGACGGAAGTTGAAGAGCAGGGTATAGAAAATAAATCAGATGAGGTGGAAGACGGAGAGAAGGGGACAGATACGACCCTCTAATTCTCGGTTTTCTGTATTTTTTTAAAAATAGGGAGGTTTGATTATGGCAAGAGTTATAGGAATTGATTTGGGTACATCTAATTCGGCAGCGTCTGTTATGGAAGGCGGAAGGCCGGTTCTTATACCGTCAGCTGAAGGGACTACTGTTGGCGGCGGTAAAGCGTTTCCGTCGTATGTAGCGCTTACTAAAGACGGACAGCTTCTTGTTGGTGAGCCGGCAAGAAGACAGGCGGCAATTAATCCGATGGGGACTGTTACAGGCTTTAAGCGTAAGATGGGGACGACTCATAAATTTAAGGTTATGGACAAGGAATATACGCCTCAGCAGTTATCAGCGTATATATTGCAGAAGATTAAAAATGATGCTGAAGCTTATTTAGGCGATAAGGTTGATGAGGTAGTTATAACTTGTCCGGCATATTTTAATGACAGTGAGCGTCAGGCGACTAAAGATGCCGGTGAAATTGCTGGGTTTAAAGTATTGAGAATTATTAACGAACCGACAGCCGCATGTTTAGCCTATGGGTTAGGTAAGGATGAGAAGGAACAGAAAATATTGGTATTTGATCTTGGCGGCGGCACACTTGATGTTACTATTATGGAGATGGCGCAGGGTGTGTTTGAAGTTAAATCTACAAGTGGTGATACTAAACTCGGCGGGCGTGATATGGACGAGGCGATAATGAATTATATTATTGAGCAATTTAAAAAAGAGTCGAGTGTTGATCTAAGCAAGGATTCGATGGCTATGCAGAGGTTGCGTGAAGGTGCGGAGAAAGTTAAAATTGAACTTTCTTCTACTATTACTACTGATATCAATTTGCCGTTTATCACGGCTGATAGTACCGGGCCGAAACATCTTGTTATGAATATTACACGTGCGACTCTTGAGGAGCTTGTACGTCCTATAGTTGAGCGTACAAAAATATCACTTGAGACGGCTCTTAAAGATGCCAAACTCAAGTCTGCTGAGATAGATAAGATCATTATGGTAGGCGGTCCGACACGGATGCCTATTGTACAGAAAGTTGTTGAGGATTTTGTCGGTAAAAAGATTGAACGTGGAGTTGATCCGATGGAATGTGTTGCGGCTGGCGCTGCCGTACAGGTTGGAATAATCAAAGGTGAAGTCAAGGATGTCTTACTGCTTGATGTTACGCCTCTTTCGCTTGGTATAGAGACGTTAGGCGGTGTATGCACAAAACTTATTGAGCGTAACACGACTATCCCGACAAAGAAAAGCCAGGTATTTTCTACAGCTGAAGATAATCAGCCTGCCGTTACTATAAGAGTATTGCAGGGTGAACGTGCTATGGCTAACGATAATACTGAGCTTGGCAGGTTTGATCTTGTAGGGTTGCCGCCGGCACCACGCGGTGTGCCTCAGATAGAAGTTACATTCGATATTGATGCTAACGGGATAGTGCATGTGTCAGCTAAAGATAAAGGGACTGGTAAAGAGCAGTCTATTAAGATTACGTCGCCTACTAAATTATCTGAAGAAGATATTGATAAGATGGTTAAAGAAGCTCAATCGCACGCTGACGATGATAAAAAACGTAAAGAATTAGCTGAGGTTAAGAATAAAGCTGATACTTTGGTTTTTTCAACGGAGAAAGCACTTAAGGATTATGGTGATAAAGTGTCTGACGCGGAGAAAAAGAGTATTGAAGAAAAACTTAACGAGCTTAAAGACGTTATTAAAAAGTCTGACGCATCTAAAGAAGAGTTAGAAAAAGCTATGGAAGAAGCGACTAAAGCTTCGCATAAACTTGCTGAAGAAGTATATAAACAGCAGGCTGCACAGGCGCAGGCTGAACAGGGCGGACAGGCAGACGCGGGCGCTCAGCCGCAGGATGCATCGGCCGATACAGAAGAGCCTAAAGGCAAGAATAACGATGATGTGATTGACGCGGACTTTGACGAGAAGAAGTAAAAGCTATAAGTCGTAAGTTATAAGTCATAGACGAAGTTTGGGAAGAGCCTATATAAAGAGAAAACGAAGATAAGAAAGATGTATAAAAAAGCTTATAACTTGAAGTTGATTTTCGGGTTTTAGATTTATGGTTTTGGTTTTAAATTTTAGGATTTTTTTGTTTGATTGTAGAATAAAAAACTTATGGCTTAAAGCTTAGGGCTTATAGCTGAATTTGTTTTGAGTTTAGGATTTATAAACAGTGGACAGGAAATAGCCTTTGCTTTTTAATTGTCAGCTGTCGGGTAAAAAGGATGTAAAGTGAGTACACAAAAAGATTATTACGAGATTCTGGGTGTAGCCAAAAGCTCGTCAACGGATGAGATTAAGAAAACATATCGCAAGCTTGCGATGAAATGTCATCCTGACCGGGTACCTGAGAATGAGAAGAAAGCGGCTGAAGAGAAGTTTAAAGAGATATCTGAGGCATATGCCGTGCTTAGTGACGAAAAGAAACGAAAGCTTTATGATCAATATGGCCATGCTGGTATTGATTCAAGGTTTTCTACTGAAGATATTTTCAGGAATGCTGATTTTTCTTCTATTTTCGGTGGCGGCGGCGGACTTGGTGATATTTTCGGTGATATATTCTCAGGCTTCGGGTTTGGAGATTTTGGAGGAGGTACAAGAACTCGTACTGCTCCGCGTGGCGAGGATATACAAACTAAAACAGCTATTACTTTGGAAGACGCAGCGAAAGGGATGACCAGAGATCTTGAGTTTTTCAGATTTGATGAGTGTGACAAATGTAATGGCAGCGGCGCGGTACCGGGTACGGGGAAAAAGACTTGTACTATGTGCGGCGGACGCGGAGTGGTTGCCAGAAGTATGGGCGGATTTATGAGCATATCTCAGACTTGTCCTACATGTAACGGAGAAGGCCAGATAATTGATAAACCGTGTTTGGCCTGCAGCGGACGCGGCAGAGTAAAGAGTAAGCATAAAGTTGAAGTTAAGATACCGGCAGGGGTAAGTACCGGATCGGTTTTACGGTTAAGGGATGAGGGTAATTACGGCAAAGGCGGAAGAGGCGATTTATTTTTGTATATTGATGTCAAGCCGCATAATGTTTTTGCTCGTGAAGGTGATAATGTGCGGTGTAAGATACGCGTTAGTGTATTACAGGCGATATTAGGTACTGAAGTTGAAGTGCCTGTGCTTGGCGGAAAGGTCAAAATGAAAGTACCGGCTGGTACTCAGCCTGAAACGGTTTTTAGCCTTAAAGGCAAGGGTATACCGAATTTACGTACCAAAAAACAGGGTAATCAGCTTGTTGATGTTGAAGTTGAGATACCTAAGTCGCTCAATGCTAAAGAACGCAGTTTGCTTAATCAGTGGGCGAAATTGCGTAATGAGAAACTTTAGATACAGGTTTGACTGAGTTTGGTATGTTATGGTATATATGATAAAATATTGTGAGTTTATAGGAGATTTAATATGCCTACCTATGAGTATGAGTGTTTAGAATGTGGTGAGATATTTGATGCTTTTCAGAAGATGAGCGATAAGCCGTTAACTGAGTGCGTTAAATGTAATGGCAGTGTGCGCAAACTTATAAGTGCCGGCAGCGGGCTGATATTCAAAGGCAGCGGTTTTTATATTACAGATTATAAAAAGAAAACATCATCAAATGAAAATAATTCTTGTCCGGCAAAAGAGTCAGGGGCATGTTCACAAGACAGTTGTCCTAAAGCCGATAAGAGTTCGGTATGATTTAGCGGACAAGGAGGGAAAATGTCTAGTGTGATCAAAGGTTTTAAAGCCGCCTATTATAATGTTGAGAAGTTCAATAATTTAGATAAATTTGTTTGTCCGCCGTATGATGTTATCAGCGGCGCACAGCTTAAAGCGCTACGCAAGAAATCTAAATATAATTTTGTTAATGTTATTCTTTCCGATGATAAGACCTATAGAAGATCTGCAGCGCTTGTTAATGAGATGATTAAAACAGGTGTGTTAGTACAGGACACAAAGGACGCTATTTATTTATATGAACAGATATTTAATTTTAAGGGTAAAGAATACAAAAGATATGGTATTCTTTCTTTGCTTCGTATGGATAAAGAAGGCTTTGTTTCACCTCACGAATTTACTTTAAGCGCGCCTAAAGCTGACCGCAAACGTATAATTTCGGCAGTTAAAGCTAATTTGAGTCCTATTTTCGTATTGGTCCCAAAACCTTTAAAATTCCTGACAGATCTTTATAAGAAATATTCTAAAACCGAACCGTTTATTAAAGTTAAAGATTCACATGATGTTAAAAATTCTGTTTGGAAAATAGATGCGCCGGCCGAGGTTAAAAAAATAACTACTGAACTTAGCAAGCATAAAATGGTGATAGCTGACGGCCATCATAGATTTGAAGTAGCTAGCTGGTATAATAGTGTGAATAAGGGGAAATATAAAAATCTTAATTATCTTATGACTTATTATACAGATGTTCAGCCGGGACTTTTGATGCTTCCGACGCATCGTATAGCTAAAGTACAGACCAAAGATTTTTTTGGTAAACTTTCTGAATATTTTGAGATTAAACGTGTCCGTAAAGATTATGTTGCCGATAAGGTTAAAGGTATTGCCGGCATAAGTAGAAATAAAAAAAGTGATATTTTCGAATTTGGTATCTATTATAATAGAGTTTATTATTGGTTAATTTTGAAAAACAGACGTATATTGAATAAGAACATACCTGAAAAAATGTATCAGTCACTTGACACCTATGTACTCCATAAATTTGTGTTTAAAATTATCGATGCGGGTGATAAATTTAATTATACGCATAATTTAAATGATATCGGCAAGCTTACGGGGACAGGTGAAGTCGCGTTTTTGGTTAAGCCGACTCCGGCAGAGGTAGTTTTTGGAATAGCGAGCAAAGGCGTTAAGCTTCCTCAAAAGTCGACTTATTTTCATCCTAAAGTAACGAGCGGAATAGTTATCCGGAGGTTCGAAAAATGAATTTTTTTAAGAGAGACACACCTAAGTTTGGGCTAGGCAAGAAGAAAAAAATACCTGACGGGTTATGGACTAAATGTCCTAACTGTACACATTTTATTTTTACCAAGAGCCTTATGGACGGGCTAAGTGTTTGTCCGAAGTGTGATTATCATTTTACTTTGACCTGCTGGGATAGGGTAAAAAGCCTTACTGATGAGAATTCGTTTATAGAGTTTTATGAGAACTTAACTTCACAGGACCCTCTTGAATTTGTTGGACCGAAGACTTATAAAGATAAAGTCAGAGAAGCGCAAAAATCGACCGGACTTAAAGACGCGGTTATTGTCGGTGAAGCGAAAATAGATGATAAACCTTTAGCATTGGCGGTTACTGATTCACGGTTTATTATGGGTTCCATGGGCTCTGTTGTCGGCGAGAAACTGGCACGTATTATTGAGTTGGCGTGTGAGAAGAGACTTCCGGTAGTTATTGTTTCAGGGTCGGGCGGCGGTGCCAGGATGTATGAAGGGTTGTTTAGTTTAATGCAGATGGCTAAAACATGCGGGGCTTTGCAGCGGCTCAAAGAAAACGGTTTGCCGTATATTGCGGTTTTAACGCATCCGACCATGGCAGGGATACTTGCCTCATTTGCGGGTATTGGCGATGTTACTATAGCTGAACCTAACGCTTTGATCGGTTTTACCGGGCCGCGTGTTATTAAACAGACTATAAAACAGGATCTGCCTAAAGGTTTTCAAACTTCGGAATTTAATCTGGAGCATGGGCTGATTGATATGGTATCGCATAGAAAAGATTTAAAAGCTAATATTTCGAAATTGTTGGATTATTTGTCTTGACATGGCTGGTTTTAGCTCATAAAATTGTGAATAGCCGAGATATATAATATCAATTTTAAGTTTATTTTCTATATAATAAACATATAAATTAAGGGGGAAAAACGAGATGGCCCAAGTCAGTTTACGCAATGTTTTTAAAACGTACAAAGACGGTGTCAATGCTGTTAATAATGTTAATATCGGTATAGAAAATAAAGAGTTTCTTGTATTGCTGGGGCCGTCGGGCTGTGGTAAATCGACTACTTTGAGGATGATAGCGGGTCTTGATTTTCCCACACAAGGTGAGATATACATAGGAGATAGGTTAGTTAATCATGTTCCGGCTAAAGATAGAGATATAGCGATGGTTTTCCAGAACTATGCGTTATATCCGCATTTGACTGTTTATGATAATATGGCTTTTGCTTTAAAGCTGCGCAATTATTCTAAATCTGATATAGACAGGCGTGTAAGAGAAGCGTCGGAGATATTAGGCATAAAGAATTTACTTGACCGTAAGCCGCGCCAGCTTTCAGGCGGCGAAAGGCAGCGTGTTGCTGTCGGCCGTGCGATTGTCCGTAAACCGCTTGTCTTTTTGTTTGATGAACCGCTGAGTAATCTTGATGCGAAAATGCGTGTTCTCATGCGTACTGAGATACATAAATTACATTTAAGGCTTCAGACTACTATGATCTATGTTACACATGATCAGACAGAAGCGATGACTTTAGGTGACAGGATAGCCGTAATGAAGGATGGCAAGATACAACAGTGTGATACGCCTTTAAATGTGTATGACAATCCGGCCAGTAAATTTGTTGCGGGTTTTATCGGTTCGCCGCCTATGAATTTTTTAAATGGTGCTATAATAGAAAAAGAGAAGACCTTATATTTTGATGCTAAAGAATTTAAGGTACGCATATTGGAAGATATGAATGCTAAACTTAAAGATTATGTTGGTAAACGGGTTATTTTCGGTATCAGACCGGAGAATATTTTTGATAAATTGTTTGCATCAAACGCTACACCGGAAAATACCGTTACTGTCATTTGTGATGTTGTCGAAACTATGGGCGCGGAAAATCATTTGTATCTTTCTATAGGTGACCACAATTTTGTTGCTGTGGTTGAAGCGGCCAATAAGCCGGCGATTGGCAGCGGAGTAGAGATGGTTTTCGATATGAGAAAGGCACATTTTTTTGATGTAAACACAGAAAAATCAATTGTATAATATTGTAAGTCACACTTTTCTGGTTTTTATTTTTATTATTGCTGTAGTTTTTTTGTCTTTAAAGAAGATTTCTTTTCTTTTTTTTATTTTTCTTATTTTTCTTTTAACACTAAGCGCTTTATTTATAAGGCGTATATGGATCTCTATTTTTTCTAATCTGCAGAGCTTCTCGGAAGAGTCGGGAGAAGAAATAAACATATTAAAAGAAAATATAAACAAAAATACAGAAATACTTCAATCGTTACCGGGAAGGGAACGTCAAATGCAGGCACTTGTTGAGGTATCAAAGCGTTTAATTGAACTTACAGAAACCGATGACGTTTATGACAGGCTTATAGATATCGTCAGAGAGCTTTTCCCTTCGGCAGATGACATATTGTTATTTGTCCGTAATAAACATTTACTGAAACTTGTCCGTTCGGATAAATCAAAGATCAATGTTATAAAAGAAAAAAACGGTGATTTTTTAGATAAATGGGTTGTCAGGCACAGCGCGTCTCTTTTGATAGATGATATAACAGAAGATTTTAGATTCGATAGCGGTAAAGTTGTAGCCTACAAAGATCGAAATATGCGGGCGTTTGTTGTTAGCCCTTTATCTATAGGTGATAGGGTTATCGGTGTTTTAAGGATTGAGAATAAGAAGGTTAAAGCTTTTGATATGGCTGACAATCGTGTTTTACGGAGTATATGTGATCTTGGCGCGATAGTTATGGATAAGGCTCATTATTTTGATAAGACCCGTGAGTTGGCGATAAGGGATTCGTTAACGAACATATCGCTGCGAGATTATTTTTTTGAACGGTTAAGAGAGGAGATGTCTCGTTCGCGGCTTAAGAAAACGCAGTTAGGTTTGTTGATGATGGACGTCGATAATTTCAAACAGATAAATGATAGTTACGGGCATGTTGTTGGCGATGTTGTACTTAAGCGTATAGCGAATATACTTCTTGAGGTGGTGGGCGAGACGGCCAATGTTGTTTGCCGTTACGGCGGCGAGGAATTTATTTTATTTGTGGTTAATTGTAATAAAGAAGATCTTTCCAATATAGCCGAGATAATCCGCAGGCGTGTAGAGGAATCGCCTATTCATTTTAGACGTAAAACCATAAATTTTTCTGTTTCAATAGGCGGGCTGATGTTCCCTAAAGACGCGCTGGACGAAAAAGAATGCGTGCGTAAATTGGATGAGCTTATGTATAAAGCTAAAAAAGAGGGAAAGAACAGGGTATGTTTGCCGTAATAGCTTTATTATTATTGTTAGGCTTGTTTTGGTTTTCTGAAATTCAGAGAGTCAGGACATATACGTTTGAGTCTAAATGTCATAAAGATAAAAAAGACAAAGACTTGGATTTTTTAAGGCAGCAGCGTGAGAATATAGACCGTCAGGTTACAGGTATTGAAGAACGTATGATGGACATATTTTTTATTTATGAAATGTGCAGCAAACTGGCGCCTATACAAGACAAACAGGAACTTATAAGCGCGTTTAAAGAGAATATAGCTCATTTCGGGGAAGTTGAATTCAGGACACAGGCGGAGGCTGAGTCCAGCGGTAAACAGTGTTTTAAGGTGGATATCGGTTCGGAA
The DNA here is from genome assembly GCA_028703535.1 of Candidatus Omnitrophota bacterium. Lineage (GTDB taxonomy): Bacteria > Omnitrophota > Gorgyraeia > Duberdicusellales > 4484-171 > JAQVMQ01. The sequence goes on from JAQVMQ010000025.1 coordinate 19,528, forward strand.
AACTTATTTTTTGAGACAATATCCAGACGGATGATAGAGAATATACCGTATTTTTCTAAATTATTAAAATTATGTTTTGAGCGTATTGAGCTTTATCATAAACTGCAGGAACTTTCTACGCATGATTCTTTAACCGAAATATATAACCGCAGACACATTATGGATAAGTATGCCGATGAATTTGCCAGATCACAGAAATTCAGTCTGGATATGTCTCTTTTGATGATAGACATAGATTATTTCAAAAAAATAAATGATACATATGGGCATCTTTGCGGTGATATGGTCTTGTATAATGTCGCGGGGTTAATCAAAGAGAATATCCGGGAGATAGATTTTGCTGCACGTTATGGCGGTGAGGAATTTCTTGTGGTTTTGCCTGAAACGGATAAAGGCAGTGCGATAATGGTTGCTGAACGTATACGTTCTAAAATATCTGCTCAGTATATGCAGGTTTTTGATGAACGTATAAGTGTTGCCGTTAGTATAGGGGTAGGCGCTTTTCCGCAAAACACACTTCATTCTGATGTTTTGCTTGAAACAGCTGATCGGGCATTATATAAGGCTAAAGAAAGCGGCAGGAATAGAGTGGCATGGTTCTAA
>JAQVMQ010000072.1 GCA_028703535.1 Candidatus Omnitrophota bacterium
CTTCAAGAATGACAGCACCGGCCCCTTCAGCCATAACAAACCCGTTACGATCTTTATCAAACGGTCTGCTTGCTTTCTGCGGTTCGTCATTACGTGTAGACAATGCTTTTAATGCACAGAATCCGCCTATGCCTAAAGGCGTAATTGCCGCTTCCGTACCGCCGCATACCATAGCTTTAGCACGTCCGCACTTTATCGCTTCAAAAGCTTCACCGATAGCGTGCGTACCGGAGGCACATGCAGTTACCGGACAATAGTTCACACCTTTCAAACCGAGCCGTATAGCGATACCACCGGCCGCTTCGTTAACTATTAACATAGGAATAAGAAACGGTGATATCTTGCGTGGTCCGCCGATATGCCACTTAATGGTTTCATTTTCAAGTGTGCCTATACTACCTATACCGGATCCGAATATAACACCAATAGAATAAGGGTCTTCTTTACTAATATCCAAGCCTGATTCGTCAAACGCTTCCTGCGCGGCAGTTAACGCTAACTGAACAAAACGCGGTGTTTTACGTATATCTTTAACGCTAAGGTCAGATAACGGTTCATAATCTTTTACCTCACCAGCTATACGTGAAGAAAAACCATCCGCGTCCATCTGTGTAATAGCTTCTATCCCACTGCGGCCGTTAGCAAGACTGTCGAAAAACATGTCTCTACCTATACCGACAGGGGAAACTACTCCACATCCGGTTACAACAACTCTTTTCATTTATTTTAACCTAAAAATTTATAGAATTATTTACTAACTTTTTCGTCAATATAACTTATAGCCTGACCAACTGTTGTAATTTTTTCGGCATCTTCATCCGGTATCTCAATCCCGAATTCTTCTTCCAATGCCATAACAACTTCAACTGTATCTAAAGAATCTGCTCCTAAATCATCAATAAAGGAACTTTCAATTTTGATTTCATCTTTCTTCACACCCAACTGTTCAGAAATTATATCCTTCACTTTTTCCTCTACACTCATTCTGTCCTCCTTTTTAATGTAATACGTTAATTAATTTAACTACTCCAAACTTATATAAGCCCGCCGTCAACAACAAGGACTTGCCCTGTTATATAGTCGGCATCCTCAGATGCTAAGAACAAAACTGCTTTAGCGACATCACTGGGCTGGCCCATTCTGGCTAACGGTATACGAGCAAGCATCTTTTCTTTAACTTTATCGTCAAGTTTATCTGTCATCGCTGTCTGGATATATCCCGGCGCTACAGCGTTAACTGTAACGTTACGGCCGCCAAGCTCTTTAGCCAGCGATTTAGTAACACCGATAAGCCCCGCTTTAGATGCGGCATAATTTACCTGGCCTGCATTACCCATAATACCTATCACTGATGAGATATTAACTATTTTCCCGCCACGCTGTTTTGCCATAGGTTTAGTTAAGATTTTCATACAGTTAAATGCGCCTTTCAAGTTGACACTTATAACCGCATCCCAATCACTTTCAGAGAGCCGCAACATCAAATTATCACGAGTTATCCCCGCATTGTTAACTAATATATCAACTCTCCCAAAGTTGTCAATAACTTTGTTAACGTTAAGCTCAACTTCCGACAAATTGGTGACATTACAGAGGTAACCTTTGCCTTTTGAAACTTTATTTAGCTCGTTTGCCGTGCTATCCAACGCATCCTGATTCATATCGAAACATGCCACAGCCGCGCCTTCTTTGGCAAAGCCTAACGCGATCTCTTTACCTATGCCCTGTGCACCACCGGTAACCAAAACGACTTTATCTTTGAACCTCATAACTACCCCTCCTATTTAGTTCATATATGAAAACATTTCAAATCAGACTGTCAACGAATTAACGTCTTCGTCCGTCTGGACATTGATAACATTAATATCTCTATTGATTTTGCGTATCAAGCCTTTCAATACTTTACCGGGCCCGATCTCATAAGCTGAAGTTACACCGTATTCTGCTAATTTCAATACACAATCGTTCCATAATACGGGTGATACCAGCTGGTTAACAAGGTTATGTTTTATATCATCTTTATCTGTATGCGCGCATGCTGTATAGTTGCTTATAATCGGTATTTGCGAATCGTTAAAATTCATCGCACCGACAATATCACTTAACCTCATACGTGCAGGCTCCATGAACGGGCTGTGAAACCCGCCGCTGACTTCTAATTTTATTGCTTTAATGTTTTTAGACGAAAAATATTCAACAACCTTGTCCATATTATCTTTAAAAGTTGAAATAACTATCTGCTGAGGCGAATTAAAATTTGAAAGATAAAAATTAAATTCTTTACCTGCCGATTTAACATCGTTAATATCGGCACCTATCAATGCTACCATGCCGGACGACAATTCAAGCGCTGCTTTCTGCATAGCTTCGCCGCGCTCTCTGACCAATATTGTCAAATCACTCAGGGATAACACGCCGCCTGCATAAAGACAACTGTATTCACCAAGACTAAGGCCTGAGAGATATTTTATGTCCGCAAGTTTATCTTTTACCGCTTCATACCCTGCCAAACTTACTGCAAGTATAGCTAACTGCTGAAGTGCTGTATCCTTAAGCTCCACGTCCGAGCCGGCAAAACATTTCTCGGAAAGTTTATATCCAAGTACTTCATCCATAATATCAAAAACTTTACGTGACACGCTGAAACTGTCATATAAAGTCTTGCCCATACCCTGGAATTGTGTGCCCTGACCCGGGAAAATTATAGCATTCATATTACACCCACCTTATAACATTACTGCCCCAGACAAGCCCAGCTCCGAAAACAGCCGTTACTATTATATCACCCTTTTTTATCAAACCATCCTCCCATGCTTCACAAAACGCAATAGCTGAAGATGCCGCAGACATATTCCCGTATTTTTCTATATTAACATAAACTTTTTCTTTAGGTAACTTCAATCTGGATGCTATAGCTGTTATTATTCGGTTATTTGCTTGATGCGGAATAAGAAGCTTGATATCATCTATCGGCACTTTAGCCAATTCCAATGCATTCTGTGCTGCATCGGCCATCGCACGTACCGCCAGCCTGAATAATTCGTTACCCCGCATCCTGATACAATTATCATGATTATCCAATACTTCTTTTGTTACACTATACTTTGAACCGCCGGCAGGCACATATAACATGTCCGTATAAGAACCGTTACTGCCCAGATATGTCGCCAGAAAACTTTCTTTTTTACTTGCCGTTAGAACCGCGGCACCCGCTCCGTCACCGAACAAGACACACGTTGATCTGTCTGTCCAATCGACAATAGATGACATAACTTCAGTGCTGACGACCAGAATAGTTTTGTACATACCGCTTATTATGAATTTTTCCGCACATGCCAGCCCGTACACAAATCCCGCACACGCGGCTGAAAGGTCAAAACATGCGGCATTTTTAGCTTTTATCTTTTTTTGAATGTAACAGGCCGTTGACGGAAAGATCGTATCCGGCGTCACCGTAGTTACTATGATAAGATCGACTTTATCCGGCGCTACATCAGCGTTTTTAAGCGCGTTAATCGCAGCTTTGGCACCTAACTCTGATGAGCCTTTGTCTTTTCCTAATATGCGGCGTTGAGATATACCCGTACGTGTAGTTATCCATTCATCGGATGTATCTACCATCTTCTCCAGTTCTAGATTATCTAAAACTTTATCAGGTAAGGATTTCCCTAATCCTGCTATCCTGGCAAATTGCATTGATCTTCCTTTCTATCTCGCCGTTGATATCGTGCGATAACTCTTTTACAGCAGTCTTAACAGCATTTTTAACAGCAACAGCATTTGATCTGCCATGGCCTATGATAACTATACCATTGACGCCCAACAAAGGCGCACCGCCATATTCGGCATAATCGACCTTTCTACGTAATTTTTTTATTGTACCGGACAGAAGAAACACCCCCAAAATAGCTATTGGGTTCTTCTTGACCAAATCTTTTATGAAACGACCGACTATCTCAACCGCCCCTTCGGCCACTTTCAGCGCTATATTGCCGGCAAACCCATCACAGACGATACAATCACATTCACCGGAAAAAAGACCTTTCGGCTCAACGTTACCTATGAAGTTTAAAGTAGATTCAGAAAATAATTTATAAATCTTTTTGACTGAATCTGAACCTTTGGACTCCTCTTCACCAATATTAAGTAATCCTATCTCAACATTATTTTTATTAAATACAATCTCTGAATAGATAGCTGACATAACACCATATTGAAAAAAATGCAGCGGCTTAGGCATAATATTCGCACCGCCGTCCATCAGTATAGTTATTCCTTTACGTGTCGGTATAGGTACTGCTATACCGGGCCGTTCGACGCCTGGTATAGTGCGAAGTGTCAAAGTCGAAGCTGAAACAACCGCACCTGTATTACCGCAGGAAACAAACGCATCTATCGCGCCGTCTTTTAATGCGTTAATCCCTAAAACTATAGACGATTTGCGTTTACGCCGTACGGCAGCGACTGGTGATTCACCCATATCAATTATTTCGGGTGCATCAATAATGGTAAACTCGTTGCTTTTTTTCAACTTCGCTAATTCTATATCAATATTATTCTTATGTCCGATAAGGACAATCTCGGCATCTATACTTTTATCGGAAGAAGCCAATATAGCGCCTTTAAGAATTTCACTTATGCCTTTATCACCGCCCGAAACATCCAGTCCAACCTTATAGCCCATTTAGTCCCTTCTAGAATGAATTATTGGATTTTACGTTTTTTTTCTTTGAACTCAACTTTAACTATCTCACGTCCGGCATAGTATCCGCAAAACGGACATATCATATGTGAAGGTTTGAGTTTTTTACATTCGGTGCACGCGACCAAAAGCGGCATAGTAGCTTTTTGCTGCGAACGGCGTTTACGCGTTCTTGAATGTGAGTGTTTTCTTTTAGGATGTGCCATTATTCTCTCCTCTTAACTTTAAATTTTATTTACTATTTGTACATTCCAATTCTAGTGTTTTACCTTAAAACAACTCATTAGTCAAGCGTAAGTGTATATA
>JAQVMQ010000002.1:0-36629 GCA_028703535.1 Candidatus Omnitrophota bacterium
ATTGTTTGTTGTCAAGACGGAGAAAGATGAATATAAGGCTAAGACTGTCGTTGTTGCTACGGGTAAGAGGTCAAGAGAGCTTGGGGATAAAGGAGAGAATAAGTTTAAGAATAAAGGTATTACCTATTGTGTTACTTGTGACGGACCGTTGTTCAAAAATAAAGAAGTATGTGTCGTAGGCGGAGGAAACTCTGCGCTTGAGGGTATTATTGAATTGAGAAGATTGGCAAGTAAGGTCTATGTGGTGAATAGCGGATTGGAATTTACCGGGGATAAAGTTTTGATCGATAAAGTATATGGATTTGATAATGTCCGCATTTATCACGATGCGGCCATAGATGAAGTCTATGGAAGCGAGTATCTCGAGGGGATAAAGATCAGACATAACAATGAAAGTGTTGATATAAAGGTAAAAGGACTTTTTGTTGAGATAGGGCTTGTACCTAATAGCGGTTTTTTGGATATAGTAAAAAAGAATGAGTTTAACGAGATTGTTGTAGACAAACATAATGGCACCGATATTGCCGGAATTTTTGCTGCCGGGGATGTTACTGATGTCCCGGAAAAACAGATAATAGTTGCTTGTGGCGAGGGTGCGAAAGCCGCATTATCTGTTTTTAAATATTTATTTAGTAATAATAAATTAAGTTATTGAATAAGTTTTTTTGACGGAGATTTTTTTTGATTTTTGATTTTTATAAGTTTTATAAAGGTTTTTTGTGGTTTCGTTGGCTTTGGTTTAGGGTACTTTTATTAAGGTTATTTCTTATGATTGACACCGTGTAGTAAAGGTGCTAAAATTATGTCCATTTTATATAATTAGGAGAAGACCAGAATGTTTAAAAAACTTTTCGGGAAAAAAGTATATTCGGGTAATCAGTCAAAAAAATCTTTTTTATCTAAACTTTTAACTAAATTTTTAAGTTGGCTTAAGAAAACTAAAAAAAACAGCCGAGTTGAATCAAGCTCTAATATCCCACAGGGTTCATTTAATAATATGCCTTCCCCTGAAGCGGCTAAATTTGATGTTGCAATGCCGACGCCGCAGAACGAAAAATTCTGCCAGACGGCTACGTATACTTTGCCGCACAAATATAATAGTGATAAGCTGGCGCTTCTTTCGCGCGATCCGTGGTGGCTGTTTTCATATTGGGATATTTCACATGAAAAGATTAATAGCGTTGTTTCGAAGTTGAAGGATGACGACAACAATGGATTGCATTGGGTATTGCGCGTTTATGATGTTACCGGAGTTAAAGCCAATGACCCGTTCCATTCAAATAGTTTTTACGATATTGACATAAATTTTGATGCGGGCAGTTGGTATATAAATGTAAATAGACCTGAGCGTGATTGGATAATTGATATAGGTTTTAAGAATTACGCGGGCAAGTTTTTTCTTGTATTAAGATCCAATCTTATCAAGACGCCGTGTTTCGGAGTGTCGTCTGTCACTGACGAAGAATGGGTTATACCTGATGATGTATATATGCGTCTTTTTATGGGTGGCGCTTATAATATTGGTTTGAGCTCTGCCCAGATGCGTAAAAAAATAGAACAGGATTACAAAAATCAGTTGTCGTCACATATTTCTTCATGGGTTACAAGCGGAGGGGTTATACCTTCTCAAAAAGAAAAAGATGATTTTTTTCTTGAGACATGGACCGAAGTTATAGTTTACGGCCGTACGCATGCTGATGCGCATGTTACTTTAAGCGGTAAGAAAATACAGCTTAGGCCGGACGGTACTTTTTCTGTCCGCTATGCTTTGCCTGAAGGCAAATATAAATATGAGATAGAGGCGACATCTAAAAATGGTAAACATAAACGCCGTGAAGTTCCGGCCGTTAAGAGATATAAAAAGAAATAGAGAAAGTTATGTCTGAAAAAGGTTATTTATCTTTGGTTTTGCATGCGCATTTGCCGTTTGTGCGGCATCCTGAGTATGATGATTTTCTTGAAGAACGATGGTTTTTTGAGGCTATGGCAGAAACGTATATGCCGATCTTAGAGATGCTTGAGGGGCTGGTTTCTGACAATGTTGACTTCTGTTTTACTATGAATATATCCCCATCGTTGTCTAATATGCTTGCCGATAGATTATTGCAGGACAGATATGACAGATATCTTAAAAATATGGTTGAATTATGTGAAAAAGAGCTTGATCGTACAAGATTTGATGCACGATTTAATGCTGTGGCAAAGATGTATTATGATAGGTTTACGACTTTTAGACATAAATTTAATAGTATATATAACAGAAATCTTATCGCGCAGTTTAAGAAATTTCAGGATTTGGGGGTCTTGGAGATTATTACTTGCGGTGCGACACATGGCTTTCTCCCATTACTTGGCCCTATAAATCCTAAAGCGGCTAGGGCACAAATACATGTAGGTGCGGAGTCGTATCGGAAATTTTTTGGCCGGAATCCGGTTGGCATATGGCTTCCTGAATGTGGATATTATGACGGAGTAGCCAAATATTTAAAAGAAGAAGGTATCAGATATTTTCTTTTGGAAACACACGGTGTTTCTTTTTCACGGCCGAGGCCTAAGTATGGTATATATTCCGGATATTATACACGCGAGCATGTAGCTGTTTTTGGGCGTGATATGGAATCTTCTAAGAGCGTATGGTCGTCGGTTGAAGGCTATCCAGGTGATTACAACTATCGTGAATATTATAGGGATGTCGGGTTTGATCTTGAGTATGATTATATTAAACCTTACATATCTTCGTGCGGGACTCGTATATTTACAGGTATAAAATATTATAAGATTACAGGTACGGGTACGCATAAGGAACCGTACGATCAAGTCGCGGCGACACGTAAAGCTGCCGACCATGCGGGTAATTTTATGTTTAATCGTACTAAGCAGATAGAGCATATAGCGGGATATATGGATAGAAAGCCTATTGTAATAGCCCCTTATGATGCTGAACTTTACGGGCATTGGTGGTTTGAAGGTGTGCAGTGGCTGAATTATCTTATACGTAAATCATGTTATGATCAAAATGTATATAAATTAACTACACCATCAAGATATTTAAATGAGTATCCGAGGAACCAGGTTATTTCTCCGTCACCGTCAAGTTGGGGATATAAAGGGTATTATGAATTTTGGCTTAATGGTGATAACGATTGGATCTATAAACATTTACACAATGCGCAAAGTAAGATGGAATCTTTTTATGAAAGATATGGCGTATACGGTGGGATGAAGACGCGCATTCTTAACCAGATGTCCAGAGAGTTATTGTTGGCTCAATCAAGTGATTGGCCGTTTATTATGAAGACGGGGACTTTTACTGAATATGCCAAGAAAAGGCTTATAACACACCTAGAAAGATTTCATTCGTTAGCTGATTTTCTTGAGAAAGATTTTGTTAATATTGAATTGCTTGAAGATATAGAAAGCAAGGATAATATTTTCCCAGAACTTACCACAATGATGTATCAATCTAAATAGAAATAGCTACGCCTTATATGCTTTTTATTATTAGTCTATTGCCAATGGTTGATAGCTATTTTTATTTTTGTTTCATCTGAGTAGATTATTATAAATAAGATTCAATAAAATGACAGGGAAACAATTTTTGGTAATGCCTAATGGCTAAATAAATGTTGTTATAGCAAAAAAAAATAGTAGAATGGTTGCGTTGGGAAGGTAAAAAAATGGGTAAAGTATATTTTATTTTTGGTGTCCACAACCATCAGCCTGTCGGCAATTTTGACCATGTGTTTAAATATGCTTATGACAGGACGTACTATCCTTTTCTAAAAATAATCGAAAAATTTCCTAAAATAAAATTTTGTCTGCATAATTCCGGGCCTTTATGTGATTGGATAATGGACAACGAGCCTGAATATGTGGAGATAGTTAAGAAGTTGGTCGAGAGAGGGCAGGTTGAAATTATAAGCGGTGGATATTATGAGCCGATATTGCCGCTAATTTCGGATAAGGATAAGAACGCGCAGATATCTAAGATGAACGATTTCATTAAAACACAGTTTGATAGTGTGCCTAAAGGGATATGGATAGCTGAGCGTGTATGGGAGCAATACTTGGCAGGTGTAATTAACCGTAATAATCTTGAATATACGTTTTTGGATGATGCTCATTTTAGGTTTGCGGGGTATAGCGAAGATGAATTTTTTAATTATTATCTTACCGAAGATGCAGGCAGTGCTGTTAAGATCTTTCCTATAAGCAAAACGTTGCGGTATAAAATACCTTTTGCTAAAGCATATGAATCTATAGAAATTCTAAAGAGTTTTAAACGGCCTGATCAAGATATTTTGGTAACGTTATTTGATGACGGCGAAAAATTCGGGTTATGGCCTAATACGTACGAATGGGTCTATGAGAAAAAATGGCTTGAAGATTTTCTAAAACGTTTATCCGATTGTTCTGATATTGAAACTATATTGCCCAAAGATGCTAAAGACAAGTTTAAATCGGAAGGGATAATATATTTTCAATCTTCATCTTATCAAGAGATGACAGAATGGGTGCTTGAGCCGGGAGTTTTTAAACAATATATTGATACTAAGAACTTTTTAATGTCGCATGGCATGGGGTATCAGGCTGAAAATTTGGTTAAAGGCGGGGTGTTTAGAAATTTTTATCGTAAATATAAACGTCTTAATTATATGCATAAGCGTATGTTAGATTTGAGTAAAGAATTAGCTGAAAAATGCGATCCGGTTAGAGATAAGAATATTTTGGATTTTTGCTATAAAGCTCAAACTAATTGTGGGTATTGGCATGGAGTCTTTGGAGGGTTTTATTTATCGCATATACGCAGTGCTGTTTATGAAAATCTTATAAAAGCTGAGAATTTGTTCGATGAAAAGTATAAAAAAACTGAATCGGTTGATATTAAGGATATAGATTTAGATGGGTTAGATGAAGTTATTGTTAAAAATAATGCTATGCGGGTGTGCACATCCGCCAGGGGAGGAACTATACTTGAGCTTAGTCTCCGTCATCCGGAGATGAATCTGGTCAATACTATAACAAGGCAGCGGGAATCTTACCATGATAAGATAAAAGATGATGTGAGCTCACATGACGAGCATGCTTCCATCCATGATATAGTTATTCAGAAAGAGAAAGGTTTGGATAAATATCTTATTTATGATAATCATGAACGTGTTTGTGCTGTTGATAATTTTTTAAAAAAAGACTTGGATGTTCAGATGTATAATAGACAGGATGGAGTATACCCTTTAAGTAATTATATTTATGATTTTTCAGTTAACAAAGGTAAAGGTAAGACTGAGATCGAATATGCGCTTAAAGATTCTTTTGATAAAAAGATAACGATATGCAAGAATAAAGGTGTAACTTTAGATTATGTTTTTAAAAAAATAGATGTTTTTGAGCGCGAAAACTTTGGTGTAGAATTTAATTTGTCATTTCTGTCTTTGAAAGATGTTTTTTATTGTAAGGCTGATTCACGGACTGTTTTGGAAAAGCCCATGTTTTTAAAAGATATTGACAACGTTCATTTAGAGGATTTGCATGCCGGATTGATATGCCGTTTTGATTTTTCGGGCGGAGATGTTATTATGATGCCTGTATATACAGTTACGTCTTCGGAGTCAGGGTTTGAGCGGTCGTATCAGCAGGTGGCGGTTATGTTTGTTAAGAAAGATAGTAACGCGCATTTTAATATTAATTTAAATATATCTCAAAGGTAATATTATTGTTTTAAAGGGGAGGGGATTATGGCGGTGAAGAAAACAGTAAAAAAGGCAAAATCTAAAGTAGCTGATAAGGCTAAACCAAAGACTGCAGGAAAAGCAAATTCTTGTAAGACTAAGACATCTTCTGATAAAAAATGTTTGTCGGGTTGTGCGGCTTCTGCGGCTAAGAAAACAAGGAAGATCTCACTTACTCCGGAGAATGTGCAGAAATATATAAGCGAAAGAGCTTACTATATTTGGGAAGAGTGGGGCTGTCCTGATGGTGCGCATGAAGCCAGTTGGGCTCAGGCTGAGAAAGAATTTCATGATAAATTTGCTGTCTAAGTATCGGTTTGTTTGAGCGCGCATTGCCGCAGTTTAATTGTAAATTCCGGGTTATTGTTATTAGAGTGACATAGCCTGCTTGATCATTAATATATTTTTCGTTGACTAGAGGTATTTGGCCAGCTTTATGGAAGTGAATTTTACAAAAAATTTTTTGTGGGGTGCGGCGACATCGGCATATCAATATGAAGGTGGGAATTTCAATACTGATTGGGCACAATGGGAAAAAGAAAATATATTAGATGAGTGCGGGTGGGCGTGCAACCATTATGAGACCTTTCGTCATGATTTTGATCTTGCCAAAAAATTGAATCTTAATTCTCTTCGTATATCTATTGAATGGGCACGAATATGCCCTGAACGTGAAAAAATAAATTTCGGTGAAATAAAACATTACAAATGTGTGATTAAAGAGCTTCGTAAACGCGGGCTTGAGCCGATTGTGACTTTACATCATTTTACTAATCCAGTCTGGTTTTCTCGTTCCGGTGGGTGGCTTAATAAAAAAAATATTGATAAGTTTGTCGAATATGCGTTGCTTATGGTGCGTGAGCTTAATGCCGATGTTACGTGGTGGATAGTCTTTAATGAGCCAATGGTTTTTCTTTATAATGGTTTTATTGAAGGAATATGGCCGCCTGGTATTAAATCTTTGAAAAGTGCCAATAAAGCTCTGGATAATGTGTTGGCAGCTTATAAAATTATTTATAATGAGATAAAAAATATTTATAGAAAGATACATAAAAACTCGATGGTTTCAGTTGCTAAACATATGGTGATATTTAAACCGTGCGAAAGGGGTGTTAAATGGCTTAATGCTGTTTCGGCAGGTTTGAGAGATAAATTATTTAATTATTATTTTTTAGATAAAATAATAGAAGATAATTGTTTGGATTATGTAGCGATTAATTATTACAGGCAGCAGTTTATAACGTTTAAAGGTTTTTTAGGAGCTGAGTGCGAGGGGGGCAAGCATCATATGGTACGCAAGAATGCTATGGGGTGGTATGTTTATCCGCATGGCTTGTATGAAATAATTTCCGAGATTAAACGCTATAATCTTCCGATAATGATAACCGAGAACGGTACTGCGGAAGAGGACCAGCAATATTATATCGAGACGTTGTTAGAACATATGCGTGCCTTGGCAATGGCAGTTTCTGAGGGGGCGGATGTAAGAGGCTATATGTATTGGTCTTTACTGGATAATTTTGAGTGGGATAAAGGGTTTTCTAAAAGATTTGGGCTTATAAAAGTGAATTATAATGATATGAAACGCACTATACGTGAGTCAGGTAAGATTTATTCTTCAATTTGTGCGGATAATAAAATATGCTTGTAAAGGAAATCGCTAATAGACTTAAAACAGTTGTCCCGTTCTGTTCTTTTAAAAGAAGACAGTTGATGTCTTTTGCCGCCATAAGTGAGGTTAAGGATTATTCTACAGGTGAAACGGTTTATTCTGAAGGTGATAAGCCTGATTATTTTTATCTTATACTGAAAGGACGCGCAGTTGCTGTTACTAATATTGACGGGCAGGAGAAGCAAATCGAATGTATTAAGCGCGGTGTGGCGTTTGGTATAATCTCTGTTCTTACGGATGATGTGCATTCAGTGACGATAAAGACAATTGAAGATTCGCTGATATTGCGGGTTGAAAAGGCGCTGTTTAAGGATTTTATAAGGAAATACCCCGAAATATTACTTGCTTTCACTAAGATACTTTCAAGTCGTGTAAAAAAACGCAGTCATCCTAAAGAGATATTTCAAAGTACTAGAGTCGGTATCTGTGACTTTTCTGATAGCGGTAGTTATGCTTTTGATTTGTCAGCTAAACTTAAAAAAAATACCGGGCGGAAAGTTATATATGTCGAATTTTTTACGGATAGCTGTGGCGAAAATAATAAAAATATACAGGGTGTCAGAGTGTTGGCACTTTCGGATTTTTTAGATGAGGAATGGAGAAATTGGCTAAAATCCGAGGAAGTTGATTTGTTAAGAGTACGGATAGACAGTGAAAGAAATTTTGCGGCGCTATTTAACTCATTATCTGAAAGCTATCATTATATAGTAACCACAGTTGAGCCTGAGGTATGTGAAAAGTATGCTTCTTCTTTAGGGAAGTTTATGCATTATATACATTTTTTTCTACCGTTGGATAAGAAAACTGTATATGACAATATGCGAAGCATGAATAAAGTCAAGGTAACGCTTAGGTCCAGAGTGGACAAGGTCAAAATGATAGTTTCTGACTGTGGTAAAGCTAATATAAGGGTTACCGAGCGGCGTAAAAACATCCCTTTTCCGGTAAGGATAATGCTGCCGGCAGAAAAAAATTCAAATTATTGGCGGGCAATAGACGCATTATGCCGTGAAATAAGTAATTTATCTATAGGTGTAGCGTTGGGCAGTGGCGCTGCGTACGGGTATTCTCATATAGGCGTAATAAAAGAGCTTGATGCTCAGGGTGTAGCTGTTGATCTTATATCAGGGACAAGCATGGGCGCGTTAATTGCCGCACTTTGGGCGGCTGGATATCCTTTGGAAAAAATCAGAGAATGTGCTATTGAGTTCGGTGCTGTTATAAGTAAATATCCGTTATGGCAATTGGCTATTCCTTTTAAAGGGATATTAAAAGCGCATCGATTAGAGAAGCTTCTTAAGAATATTTTTGGCGAACTTACATTTTATGAATTAAAGTATCCGCTTAGAGTAGTTGCTTTTAATTTTTTAAAACGGGAGATACGGATTTTTGATAGCGGGCTTGTATATAAGGCCGTAGCCGCAAGTTGTGCTATGCCAGCTATTTTTGAGCCTATAAAAATTGATGGACAAATGTTTTTTGATGGTGGGATACTAAGCCCTTTACCGATATATCCGCTTATTGAGGCCGGTATAAACAGAATTATAGCGGTTAATATAACGCCATCACGAGAAGAAATGTCTAAAGAGTATAAACGCAGAAGAAAATTATCTATTTTTGATTTTATTTTTGGCAGCATAGAAACAATGCAGCAGGAGTTTATCAATCATGAATTACGTATGGCAGATATAATTATTCATCCTGATCTTAGCGGGCTTGGCTGGATGGAATTTAATAAGGCCGATGAGTTTATTTTGCGTGGCGAGAAGGCAATAAGAAAACAGATAGCCGGTATAAAAAGTACATGTACTACTGGGAGTATGCAAGTATGACCCATAAAAAGCTGATAATTAATATCCTATAGTTAGCTTTACTTGTTATGTTTTGGCTTAGCTTTATTGAGAAGCTAAGCCAATCAATCGAAGAATCTTAATAACAAATATTTAATATTTGGACCGGATTTGACATTTTCCGTTCCGTTTAACTACTCTCTTTTAATGGTTTTCACTGATGACTAGTTATTGTACTGTCAGTAGTGAATTTTTTCCGCCGTAAGAATCGTTTTCTATGACTTTGTTGTGCGGATCAGTGAACCATTCATTGCCGCTTAGGAATTTGTATCTGTATACACCTTTAGATAAAGGTAATGTTATTGTCCAGATATCTTCGCCTAATTTCATTAATTTATATTGTTCGTTTTTTTGCCAGTTATTAAAATCACCGACAAGATAGACTTCATCGTTATGCTTTGCCTTAATTGAAAATTGTGTCCATGTCTTGCCCATGGTTAACTTGGATATTTCATCGGCAAGTGCCTGGAAATCTTGCGCGCCGTTTGATGCCGGCTTGTGTGTGAAGATATCTTTACCATATGAAGCGGCTTCACGTAAATGAATATTTTTTCTTATGGAAGTTTTTAACAACGAGCTTCCTAATATTCGGCCTGTCCGCATAGCAAATTCTCTTGAGAAACGCGAACGCAGATCAATTTGATTGAATATATAAAGAGGTGTCGGGGCGCTGCCTTTAAACTCTCTTACCATTATCAAAATATTTTTAAGCATCTCAACGCCGTTTAGTGAGAAATTACATAACTGTAATGGGCTTAGCGCGTATGTGCTTACGACTAACGCGTTAATTGTTAAAAGCCCTAAATTAGGCGGACAGTCGATAATTATATTGTCAAAATTATGTATTTTATTAATTTTATTTATAAGGATAGACAATGCCTGTAATTTATTTTTATTGTTGTTAAGTAAATGTTCTGTAGCGGCAAGCCCAATAGATGAGGGTATTATATGTAGATTTTCGTTTAGTTTGACTGTAATGTCCTTTTCCGGTAAGGGCTGATCGTTTATTGTTTTTTCAAGCAAAGCCGTTATAGAAATACCTGATTTGTTACCTAAAGCACTTGTGGCATGGCCTTGCGGATCAAGGTCGATCAATAGAACGTTAGATTTCTTTCTACTAAGAGCGGCTGCCAGGTTGATTGAAGTTATAGTTTTGCCGCATCCTCCTTTTTGGTTTACTACGGAAATTATTTTCATTTCCATTCCTCCTTTACAAGAATTAAATCTTTAATTACTATAACGGGTTCTTCTGTATTTTTTTTGAATTTACTTGGTATGATGGTGTTTTTATCATATGAAAATAAAAGTTTTAGCTGTGTTATTCTGTATGGGTTTGTTCTGCCAAGGTCTGTTTTGTCTAGAGATATCGGTATTTCCTGATATTGTTCTTTTGAATTTGCAGGTATGCCTATTTTAATAGGCTTTAAGGAATTAGAGAAAAAGTTTTGGTCTTTTACTATAAGAGCTATGTTGAGAGGAGCTTTATCGATATTTTTTATGCACAGGAAAAGTTTGTTAGACGCGAGATTGACAGGATGGGAAAAATTAAAAACGGCACCTATTTCTTTATCTTGTCTTAAAGGAAGATAAAACGGGATTTTATTCGCGTTTTTGTCTTTTGATAAATTTATTGTGTTTATTGTTGATAGGTTTTCTTTTGCTGTTAGAGATATGTTGCTGCGGTATAATTTAAAGGCTTTTCTCGGCAGTAATACAAGCTGATATTTTGATACGACAAAAATTAAAATGAAAAATAATATAACTGCGGGGATAAACTTTTTTCGTTTTTTTGTTTGCGGTTTTGTTTTTTGCTGTTCGCCGGAGTTAACAAAAAAAGTGTCTTTTAGCCTGTTATAATCGTTTTTTTCTTTAGGTAACACGGTTCTCATTATAACTTTCATTACATATATAATATCAGT
Source organism: Candidatus Omnitrophota bacterium (assembly GCA_028703535.1). Classification (GTDB taxonomy): domain Bacteria; phylum Omnitrophota; class Gorgyraeia; order Duberdicusellales; family 4484-171; genus JAQVMQ01. Next base: position 11,171 of record JAQVMQ010000002.1, read on the forward strand.
CTTTATATAAAAAGCAATAACAACAAAGGTTGAGCGTAAGTGCCAGTATGAACAAAAGATATCAGCATAAAGATTATATTGTTTTGTTTATTTTGTTGCCGAAGATTAGCCAGCCTGTATGGCAAGGCATTCTTTGTTCAGGACGTGTTTTGCCTTCGCGTACAAGTATCTTTCGTAGTTGTATTTCCATGCTTTCAATATTTGTAAATCCGATTTCTTGCATCTTGAATACGGTTTTGGTTAACTGTTCAAAAGTAGGGCAGATGGATGACATTCTGCATCCGGGTTTTAAAGCTTTGTACGCAGGTTTTATCAAATCCCATGGGCTGCCTATATCTATCATTACGAAATCTACGTTTTCTTCATCAAAGGTTAGCTCTTCGGTCATTTCTCTAAGCTTTATGGTTACGGGTTCGTTAAGCCCATTTTTTAATAAATTTTTCTCTGTATTTTTGGCAAAATCTTCATTTCTTTCGTAACTTATAACTTTACCTGTCGGGCCGACAAAATTAGCCAAGGCAGTTGTTAATGCGCCGCTTCCCACGCCGGATTCTATGACTGTTGCGCCGGGGAAGATGTTGGAGTACATGATTATTATCCCTATATCTTTCGGATAGATTATTTGTGTTTTACGGTGGACTTTCATTACCTTGTCATATAATGACGGTTGCAATATGTAAAAAATCTCATCTTTATTTGTTGTTACTGTATCACCGAAATTTTTTGTTTTAAGGTCGGAAAAATTTATGAAACCCTTGTCGGTATGGAATTTATCGTTGCCAATAGGTATCAGATATTTATGACGTTCGTCTTGATATAGTAAAATTAAGGTGTTTTCAGATAACATAGCGCTATATTACCATTTTAAAAAATTCTTGCAAGCGGAAAGCCTTTATTATAAACTTATATCAATTTATAAAGGGAATTATATATCAATCTGGAAGAGTTAATATGAAATATGTGGTTATTGTTCCGGACGGGGCAGCAGACTACCCTTTGGAGCAGCTTAACGGTAAGACCCCGTTTGAAGTGGCTGATATGCCTAATTTGGATAAACTTATGCGTAGCGGAGTTGTCGGGCGTGTCCGCACAGTTCCGCGTGGCTATCCGGCGTCAAGTGATGTGGCTAATTTATCACTTTTAGGATACAATCCTAAGCAATATTACAGTGGACGTGCGCCCATGGAAGCGGCGAACCTTGGCATTGAACTGGGAGACGATGATTTAGCGATAAGATGTAATTTAGTCACTGAAGCGCAGGATAAATTATTGGATTATAGTGCCGGACATATAACGACTAAAGAAGCCGATATTCTGATTAAGTATCTCGACGATAAGCTGGGTACGGATGATATACGTTTTTATACGGGTAAAAGTTATAGGCATTTATTGGTCATACGTAATGCAGGAAAGTTTAAACTGGATAAACTTAAATGCTTTGCGCCGCATGATATTATGGGCGGGCTGATTAATAAATATTTACCTAAAGGCGATAAAACCAAGATATTAGAAACTTTAATGATGAAGTCACGCGAATTGTTAAGTACTCATGAGGTTAATAAGGTGCGTGTAGATTTAGGTGAAAGTCCGGCTAATATGGTCTGGTTTTGGGGTGCCGGGCATAAACCCAGGATGCCGTTGTTTAAAAATAAATATGGCATTAACGGATCTGTGGTTTCGGCGGTAGATCTTATAAACGGATTGGGTAAGATTATAGGGCTTGATGTATTAGATGTTAAGGGCGCGACGGGATATTATGATACTAACTATAGAGGTAAAGCAGAGGCCGCGCTTAATTCTCTGAAAGAGAATGATTTTACTTTTATACATGTAGAGGCGACAGATGAAGCAGGACATAATCAGGACTTGCGCATGAAAATTATCTGTCTTGAACGTATAGACAAGCTTATTATAGGGCCTGTTATGGAAAGATTGGCGGGCGTTGAACATAAGATAATGGTTGTGCCTGACCATCCGACGCCGGTTGATTTACGGACACATACGGATGAGCCGGTGCCTTTTGTTGTTTCACAGAAAGATGCACTTTCTGCCGATTCCGGTAGGTTTTGCGAAAGGGCAGGAGTTAATTCGGAATTGTATTTTGATAATGGTGAAGAGTTGATGAGTTTTTTTCTTAGTAAATAAAAATCGAAGAGGGATAATAATGGCAAAAAAGAAACTTATTGTTCAAAAATACGGCGGCAGTTCTGTGGGGAATGTTGATAAGCTTAAGAATGTTGCCGATAGGGTAGCCGCATGCGCAAAAGAAGGCAATAACGTTGTTGTAGTAGTATCTGCTATGGGTGATACTACGGATGAGTTGATAGAGTTGGCAGAGCAAATCAATGCATATCCATCGGAACGTGAGATGGATATGCTAGTTTCGACAGGTGAGCAGATATCTTCGTCTTTGCTTGCTATGGCGCTACATAGAAAAGATTACGACGCGATATCTCTTACAGGTTTGCAGGTAGGGATTCTGACTGACAAATATCATACCAAAGCTAAAATACTAAGGATTGAAACAAAGCGTATAAAGAAAGAATTGAATAAAAATAAGATTGTTATTGTCGCGGGATATCAAGGCATAACAGATGAGATGGAGATTACTACTTTAGGGCGCGGCGGCTCGGATTTAAGTGCTGTAGCGTTGGCGGTTGCGCTTAAAGCAGATGTTTGTGAAATATATACGGATGTTGATGGAATATATACAGCGGATCCCAGGATTATAACGGATGCGCGGAAAATTGAATGCATAGCGTTTGATGAAATGCTTGAACTTGCGGCCAACGGTGCACAGGTTATACAAACGCGTGCGGTGGAGGTCGCTAAGAAATATAATCTTCCGTTGCATGTGCGTTCCAGTTTCGAAAAAAAGGAGGGGACTATAATTATGAATAAAAATGCTAATATTGAAGACCCTTTAGTGTCTGGGGTAGCTTTGACCGAAGATGAAGCTAAAGTGACACTTTGTAATGTGTCTGATACGCCCGGGATTGCGGCTAAAGTTTTCAACGAATTGGCTAATGAAAATATAAATATTGATATGATAGTGCAGAATGTCAGTAGATTAAAGACTACGGATATATCTTTTACTGTTTTGAAAAGTTCATTGCGTAATGCGGTAAAAAAATCAATGGAGCTGGCTAAGAAGATAGGTAGCGGGGAAGTTATTGTTGATGAAGATATAGCTAAAATATCAGTAGTAGGGGTGGGCATGAAGTCCCATTCTGGAGTTGCTGCAAGATGTTTTTCTTTGCTGGCTAAGAATAAAATAAATATTGAGATGATTTCGACATCCGAGATAAGTATCTCATGTGTATTGAAAAAATCTGAAGGTAAAAAAGCATTGAAGGTGCTGCATGCCGGGTTCGAATTAGAATCTAAAAAGGGGAGTAATAAAAAGTGAAAGATAAAGTATATCTTTATGATACGACATTGCGTGACGGCTCACAGGCCGAAGGGGTCTCTTATTCATTGCGCGATAAGGTGATGATTGTTGAGCGACTTGATGATTTCGGGATACATTTTATTGAGGGCGGCTGGCCGTACGGTAATCTTAAAGATATAGAATTATTTGAATATTTTAAAAAAAATAAATTAAAAAATTCTCAGTTAGTGGCATTCGGTTCTACAATGCATTCGTCAAGTATGCCGGGTAAAGATGAAAATCTTAATAGTTTGCTTAAAGCTGAAACGGAGTATATAACGATATTCGGCAAAAGTTGGGATTTGCATGTTAAGGAAGTCCTGCGCATAAAATTAGATGAAAATGTACGGATAATAAGCGAAAGTATTAAATATTTGGCTAAGCGCGGCCGTAAAGTTTTTTATGATGCTGAACATTTTTTTGACGGTTATAAAAATAATAAACAATATGCTTTAGCTGCGGTGCGTGCCGCTTTGGATGCCGGTGCTCAACTTGTGGTTTTTTGTGATACAAATGGTGGAACAACCACTAACGAGGTTGATTCTATTCTGACTGATGCTGTGGCGGAACTTGGCATAAAGGAGTTTGGCATGCATTGTCATAATGATTTGGGTTTGGCAGTGTCCAATTCTATCTCGTGTGTGGGACGTGGCTGTACACATATACAAGGCACGATAAACGGTATAGGCGAAAGATGCGGAAACGCTGACCTTGTGCCTATAATGGGTATCTTACAATTTAAGATGGGTATAGCGCTTATACCTTCCAAGAAGATAGGAGATTTAACAAAACTGTCGTATTTTGTAAGTGAGATAAGCAATATGATCCAAAAAGATAATTCACCTTTCATAGGTAGAAGCGCGTTTGCTCATAAAGCAGGTGTGCATATTGACGCGGTCATAAAGAATCCTTTGGCGTATGAGCATATAGACCCTGTTTTGGTTGGAAATAAGAGGCGTTTTCTAGTTTCTGAACAGTCGGGAAAGTCTACGCTGGTAGATAAAGCAAAAGAATTGGATTATGATCTGGACAAGAAATCGCCTAAAACAATAGCTTTGCATAAAGCGTTGCAGCTTAAAGAACAGAAAGGTTATCAATTTGAAGCAGCTGAAGGCTCGTTTAAGTTATTGTTACATAAGACATTTAAAAAATATAAAAGTTTTTTTGAACTTCAGGGTTTTAGGGTTATTATAGAAAAAGATGATAAAGATAATCTTATCTCTGAGGCGACTATTAAACTTAAGGTTGATGGTAACTTTGAACACACAGCTGCATTAGGAGACGGGCCGGTCAATGCGTTGGATAATGCGCTTAGGAAAGCGCTTGTTAAGTTTTATCCGGTATTGAGTGAGATGCATCTTACGGATTTTAAGGTTCGTGTGCTGGATGCCAAAAGCGGAACAGAAGCTAAGGTACGGGTCTTTATTGAGTCCCAGGATAAAGATGAAAGTTGGGTGACTATAGGGGTCTCTGAGAACATAATCGAAGCGTGTTGGCAGGCTTTGGTCGATTCTGTGGAATATAAAATATTGAAAGCTAAGAAATCGGGGCGTTTAAAATAATTTTGCTATAGGACGAGTATGCCAAAAGAGATTGAGACTAAATTTAAAATAAAAGATGTTGCTGCTTTTAAGATAAAGCTTCAAGAACTTGGGGCGAAGTTTGTTGAACAGCGGTTTGAGGCTGACGTTTATTATTCCCCGGCTGTGCAGGGTTTATTTAACGGAACTGTAAGGGTGCGCTCTTTGGATAAAGGCGGAGAGTTTACTATTAAGTATAATTCTGGCGGCAGCGACAAGACTTTTAAAGTTAGGCAGGAACTGCAGGTTAAAGTAGACGATACAAAAATATTGGCTGATATGATTAGGACTTTAGGGTATACCGAACGTTTCCGAAAAGAAAAAAAACGTATGTTATATTCCTATGAGGATGCTGTCATTGCGATTGATATATTGCCGTATATCGGCAGTTATGTCGAAATAGAGGCGGAGCAGACAAAGATAAAAAAGTTATCTGAAAAATTGGGGCTTGATATAAAGAAAGCTATACCGGATACTTATATGGATCTGTTTTCGTTGTATAAAGTGCTTCATAATGTTAATGATATGGATCTGGTTTTTCCGAAAAATGAAAGGTAATAATGTTTGATTTTTGCATATCTGTGGCTGATAAGAAAATAGTGTTTAATTGTGATTCACAATTTTTGGATTATGATGCTTCCGAATCAAAAGAATTTTCTGAACATCTATGCGAGTGCGAATCTCCGGATCTTTGTTTTAATATTGAATATGGTAATGTCCCCCAATTCCGGAATAAAGAAATTTTATTCTCTGTTGATAATAGTTGGTTTTTATGTAAATGGGACGGGAAGTTTCTTTTGGAATATGTCGATAGGACTTTGCCGGGCAGGACGGAACGGGTAGGTGTTATAGATGAGGATCTTACAAATGGGACCATCTATATTAATCATGAAAAAACAGAAAAAGAAAAAGAATTGGCAAAGCAACTATGTGATAATATGCCTGATGGCATGGTGAGTAAACGGGAAAAAAGAGCGGAGAAAAAAACTGGTACGGTTAAAAAAAACGGCAATAAGATAAAGAAGAAAAAAACGCCTTTGGATTTAGGAAGGTCTGTTATGGCAGAGCTTAAGGCTAATTTTTTTCAGGCTTTTTTAGTGGAATATGTTGTGCGTAAACGTATGGGGTTTATTGCGCATTGTGCCACTGTCACTAAAGATGGCAAAACATATATTTTTATGGGCCAATCCGGGGCAGGGAAGAGCACTATAGCTGAGTTGTTTATCGATATATGCGGTGCTAGAGTATATAATGATGACCGGGCGGTGCTGAACGTAGAAAATGATAAGGTAATTTTTTATAATCTTCCATGGACAGGCACACTTACAAATAAATGTTTAAAAGGGCAGGGGGATGGTTCTGAATTATGCGGGATATTTTTCATCTCGCATTCAAAGTCCAATGTCCTGAATAAAACAGGTAAAATAGAAGCGATAACTAAGATTTTTAAAAATAGCTTTCCGGTTTTTTGGAATAAAAAAGATGTTAATTATATTTTTTCTGTTTGTGAAAAGATAGCAAAAACAGTTCCATGTTATGATCTCGGATTTGTGAATGATAAGAATATTGTTAATTTTTTGAGAGATAACAAATGTGTGGATATTTAAAATAAGGAGAAGATATGGTTGACAAGAATAAGATCTATTCAAAGAATAAAGACATTGTAACACGGGAAATAGACGATGAACTGATACTTATGCCGATATATAAAACAAATTCAGAAATAAATAAGATGTATACACTAAACGAGACAGCGGCATTTATGTGGGATAAGATAGATGGTAAAAATACGGTATCGGAAATTATTAATATGTTAATTGGTAGATATGAAGGCGTGAATGAGGAAGAACTGTCTGCGGATTTCCAAGAGTTCATTGCTGACATGAAAAGTATAAAAGCTATTGTATAGCTTTTATACTATGTCTTGCTGTCTGACCGGGTTTTTAAATTTATATGATAATTCAGCGTAAATATAAAGAGTTCGCGAAAGAATTGGATAAAAAAAAATCCGGTGTTTTTCCAGTAAGCGCGCAGGTAGAGCTCACTTATAGATGCCCTTTTGATTGTATACATTGTTATTCTAAGAATATCCATCAGAGAGAATTAACTACAGAGCAATGGAAAAAGATATTTGACGAATTGTTTTCGGCAGGGACAATTTATCTTACTATTACAGGTGGTGATCCCTTTGTTCGTGATGATTTTTGGGATTTATACAGCTATGTTAAGGCTAAGGGTTTTCTTGTTACGTTGTTTTCTAGCGGATATTTATTTGATGATGAAGTTATTGCCGGGTTAAAAAAGAATCTGCCTGTTTTGGTCGAGATAACTTTAAATTCTTTAAAATGTGATAAATTTGACAAAATATCGGGTGTGCCCGGCTCATTTGTCCAAGTTAAAGAGAATATAGAAAATTGTATCAATAACAATATCCCTTTAGTTTTGAAAACTATTGGTATGACGGAAAATAAAGATGAGATATTGGATATAAAAGAATATGTTTGCTCGTTACTTGGCCCAGGTAAATTCAAATTTGATTCGTTTCTTATCCCTAGATTGGATGGTGATACGGGAGTGTGTAAATATAGATTAAATGCAGAGGATATCGCTGATATAGAAAATAGCGACCCTGATATGCTTGCACAGCGGCAAAAAGAGTTTGCAGAGCATAAAAATTTAATGCGTGATAGTGTATATAAATACCATTGTAATTCGTGGTTTAGGCAGGCCTATATTACGCCGTCGGGATATTTGAGATTTTGCCATCTAAGCGATAAGTTTTCTTATGATCTCAAGGAATATAAATTTGCTGATGTTTTTTACGGCAGAGTGGCTGAGATATTGGAGCAAAAGCATGAACAAAATTTCAAATGTTTAGAATGTGAACTTAAGGAGTTTTGTAATTATTGCCCTGCCCGGGCGTTTTTAGAAACAGGCTCAGAGGAAAAACCGGTTGAGTATTATTGCGAGTTAGCACTTACCCGTAAGGAACGGCATGAAAAGATTAAAAATCTATAACAAATTAATCGATACATTATGGCTATAAAAAAAAGTAAGTTAAGTGATTTTATGCGTGGTGTTTATGAAAAAACACGAGGCAGGAAGATTCCGCTGCGTGCCATGCTTGAGCTTACATATAAATGTAATCATAAATGTCTGTATTGCTATAATCCTGCCGGAGAAATAGATAAAGAAGAACTTTCTACAAAACAATGGTTTGGCGTTTTAGATGAGTTAGCTGTTCTGGGTACTTTATCTGTTGCGTTTACAGGCGGCGAGGTTCTTTTGCGTCCGGATATAACGGAAATATGCTTGTATGCCAGAAAAAAAGGATTTAAAGTTATCCTTATGACTAACGGATCGCTTATAACAGAAGAAGTTGCCGATAGATTGATAAAGATGGGTATCGCGCGTTTTGAAATATCTTTTTTAGGCGCGAGCAAAGAAAGTTTCGACAGCATCTCACAGGTCTCCGGGAGTTTTGATAAAGTAGTTAATGCTCTAAAAGTGCTTAAGGCACGGGGCGTAATACCTCAACTTAAGACCTGCGTAACGAATGTTAATATTAACGAAATAACAAAAATATGTGAATTCGCAAAAGCACTTGATGTTTCATTTAGTTATTCGCCGCTTGTTATCCCAAAACTGGATTTAGATAATGGACCGAATAAATTCAGGATAGGTCCTGCAGAATTTCTGGATATTAAGAGGAAAGTCAAAGATGCGCTTGCGTTTGATGATAAGCCTTTATCAGAAAAGAAGATTAAAAGAATAAAAGAAATGAATAAAAAGCGTCAGGAACGGCCTGGCTTTTGGGAGCGTGAAAGATTGTTCAATTGTATGGCGGGCAGTTCAGGAATATTTATAAATCCTTATGGGGAAATGAAAGTATGCATGACAGTGCCTGATCCAAGTTTTAATGTTTTACAGTTCGGAGTCATGGGCGCTTGGCGTAAGTGCGTGGAGTTCGCCGATCAACTTAAGGCGCCGAAGGATTGGCAATGTTATGAATGTGAAGTAAGAGATTGGTGCTCATGGTGTCCGGGGAGAGGATATCTTAATACGGGGAATATATTTGGCTGTCCATCGTATTTTAAAGAACTTGCGCAAGAACGATATGAGCGGTATAAGAAAAATAAGGCTAAGAAAAAGAATAAAGAATAAATATTATGGCAATACATTCTAGAGAATATAAAAATTGGTCCGCGGATGTACATCAAAAGTTTTCGGATAAGCCTATAGTAATGCAGATGGAAATTACATATCAATGTCCGATACGTTGTCTTCATTGTTATTCGGACTGTTATAATAACAAAGAGTATGCTAAAAACGAACTTTCAACGGAAGAAATAAAGTTGATTATGGATAAAATCTATGCGGCAGGATGTATGTGGTTTACTTTTACGGGCGGTGACCCGATGATACGAAAAGATTTTATTGAATTATATGATTATGCTAAAGATAAAGGGTTTATAGTTTCGGTTATGACAAGTCTTACCGCGTTGACTGATGATATTTTATGCAAATTATCTAAAAAACCTCCATTTTCTATTGAGATGACTCTTAATGGTGTGACCAGAGAAACTTATGAAAAAATATCACAGGTTAAAGGGTCGTTTGACCGTGCGATTAACGGAATAAATAGTGTAATAAAAGCCGGTTTACCGATAAAAGTTAAGACACTTATCTCAAAAAATAATCAGCATGAGGTAGAAGATATATCAGATTATTTGGAAAAGTTGGGATTGAAATTTTCTCCCAGCACATCGATATTTGCAAGATTAAATGGTGACAATGAGCCTTGTAAATATCGCTTGCCGGTCGATGATGTATTGAAGTATGATTTTTCTGAGGATGATTGTGAGTTGGCATCGTCCGTAGATGTCGATGATAAGACGCGGGCATATGATGGGATGGACCGTGTTTCAGGAAGTTTTTATCGTTGCGCAGTGGGATCATGGCAATGGCATATTAATCCTATTGGCCGGCTAAATATATGTTCTTGTGTTCGTGACGTGGACTATGATATTTTGAATGGTAATGTGCTTGACGGCGTAAAATATTTAAGAGATTATGTAAAAAATAAAAAGTTTTCTTCAGCTGGTAGATGCGGCGATTGTAAGCTATGGCATATTTGCGGAAGTTGCCCGGGTAAAGCAAAGCTTGAGCTTGGCGATGAGTGTGGTGCGGTAGATTATTTTTGTGAATTGGCTAAAAAGAAGAATGTTATTTTAAATCATTATAAATCTGTAATTAAAGAATAATTTATTTTTCTGAAAGGAGTTTTATTATATGTCAAAAAAAGTTATGGTTATAGGGCTTGACGGAGCGACCTTAGATATAATCCTGCCGTTAATTGAAAAAGGCAAATTACCTAATTTGGCTAAGATAATCGATACAGGTGCTTATGCTCCGCTTAAGAGTGTTATGCCGCCTATTACACCTTGCGCGTGGACAAGCTCTGTCACAGGTAAAGACCCCTCCAAACATGGTGTTTTTGATTTTTCACAAATGGAAGATGACCCTAGAAATCTTAAGAGTACGAACAGGACTTTTGTGAAATCTAAATATCTATGGAAATTATTAACTGAACGAGGCAAGAAAAGTATAGTTGTGGATGTGCCTTTGACTTATCCGCCCGAAGATATAAATGGGTTAATGATCTCACGGGTTATGGCGCCTGGCGGGAAAAACTGCACGTATCCGAAAAAGTTATATAATGAGCTGAAAAAAAAGGGGTATATAAAAGGAATTGATAAGAAGAAAATCGGCGATGAGCATGGCGCAGACGCAGCGAATAAAGAAGAGATAAAGGAGAAAAAGCCCGAAAGACGCAAATTGACCAAAAAAGAGATGGCTAAGGCTATTAAAGAACGGACACAGAAAGCTTTTGAGCATATGTGCGAAGAGATAGAATCTAATGTTAAATTAGCGCGGTGGCTTTTAACAAAAAAAGAATGGGATTTTTTTATGATGGTTTTTATGGCTACCGATCATGCCGGACATTCGTTTTGGCATGATCAGGCTAAAGTTAAAAAGATATATGAAAAAGTTGATGAAGCGATAGGCGAATTGTTTGATGTCGTGGGCGAAGATGTAATAAAGTTTTTATGGTCAGATCATGGATTTACAGGTTTGCCTTATTCTTTCAATATCAATGAATGGTTGTATGACAGAGGTTTATTGCGTAAAACTCTTGATATTGTCGGTGAAGAAAGTATGACTTTATTGAAAGCTTTTATTAAAAGCAAAGATAAAGATAATAAAAAGCTTAGTAATTTTAGATATCAGATTGTTACAGATTTTTTGAAGAGCAAAGCATATTTACAGTCCGGGACGGTGTATGGTGTTCGGATCAACCTTAAGGGCCGTGATAAGACGGGTGTGGTTGATGAGGCTGAGTATGAAGAATTACGTAATAAGCTTATACGAGATATGAAAAAATTGGTACATCCTTTGACAAATAAAAAGGTTTTTGAAAAAGTTTGGAAAAAAGAAGAAGTATATTCTATGGGCGTGACGGATGCTGTGGCTGCGCCTGATATATTTTTTCTGCCGACGGATATGGATGTAATGATTAAAGGGCAGTTTAAACAAACGCAAAAAATTTTCTCAAAAAGTGCTAAAGGATATGGGTTTCATCATTATTACGGGGTCTTTTTCGCGCATGGCGAAGGTATAAAAAATACGAAAATTAAGAACGCAGATCTTATCGATATGATGCCTACAGTATTGCATGTTATGGGTGAAGCTGTGCCGGAAGATTGTGACGGTAAAGTTTTAACCGCGATTTTTGAAAAAAAATCTGATTTTTATAACAGGGTTATAGAATATTCGGCTTCGAGTCAAATAGAAACTGAAGAATCTGTTTATTCTGCTGATGAAGAAGCTCAGATAAAGCAAAGGCTTGAAGATCTGGGGTATATAGAATAAAGGCCTGTTTGTCGAGGATTATGCTTTATTGTTTTTAGCATAAAATAGTTTTATTGAATAACGGTATATTTTGTTATAATATTTTTCATGAAAAAATTATTTTTTACTTCTCTAATAATTATATTTTCAGCCATTTGTGCGTTTGCGCAGGATGAATTGCTAATAGAGAGTGCTTATAATGTAAATGAGACCGCTGCGCCGGTAGTTTTGGCTGATGTAAAAGGCGTAGTATATATTACAGGTATAGGCTGTAGCAATTGTGCTATTGTAGATCCTTTTTTATTTTCTTCATATATGCCGTTACATCGTGATGTGGCGCTAGTTGAATATGAGATTTACCGTGACAAAGATTACAACGCATCTTCTGCGGAAGCCTATTTCAAGAACTATATAGACGGTAATGTACGAGTGCCGGTCCTGATATTTGAAAAAAATAAAATTGCAATCGGACGTACAGAGATTCTGGATATTATTAATACGGGCTTTGAGGATGATGCAAAAGCCTGTCCTTTGCCTGACGGCAGAATGGTTGGTATGGATAAGCTGGATTTTTCGGAATTTAGCGGGAAAATAAAAGTATTCTTTAGAGACAGATTATTGTATTTTGATACTTCCGGCGCGGATAATGAATTAATAAAAAAACTTTTATATTCCGGGAATTTGCAACAGACCTTAGAAACTATTTCTTATCAGCAGGACGATAATAAAGAGGTGGCTATTTCCAGAGGCAGGATGGTTTATCCTTATGCCGTGAAGATTGGCGATATGGAGCTTAAATGGGGTAAAAGTAAGATTTATACCAACTATCTTGAATTTATACCTAAAAAACAAACACCTGCTAATGCGGGGTTGCCTTATAAGAGTAAATTTTGGGGGATAGCTACAAGTGTATTGTTTTTTATTACTGTTCTTTTTTCTGTTTTTCTTTATAAAATTTGGAAAATCCCGGGGCGGATAGCCGACTGGACGTTAGTTTTGTTAGCGGTATTATTTATTTCCTCTTTTGTGTTATTCGCGTTGTCTGTTCCCGGCAGTTTATTGAAGGATATAGGCTATAGCATGCCGTTACCGATTTTTACTTTATGCATAGCTCTTGTTGATGGGGTAAATCCATGTAATTTGTTCGTGTTAACTTTTCTTTTAGCTATGCTGGTATCTGTTTCGGATAAACGCGAAAAGATATATACTATCGGTTTTCTTTTTGTTATTGTTGTGTTTTTTATTTATTTTCTTTTTATGATGGCATGGCTGGCTACTTTTAAGATTTTTGGGTTTATAGGTATTTTACGTAAACTTATAGCAGTATTAGCTATAATAGCAGGTATCATTAATTGTAAAGAGCTCTTATTTTTTCGCAAAGGCGTGACTTTAATGGTCCAGGATAAACATAAAGGTCCGCTTTTTAGACGTGTAGGCGCGATGAAACATATAATACAAAACGGGTCGTGGCCGGTAATAGTTTTTTCTTCTATGACTTTGGCCGCGTTTGCGTCGTTTGTCGAGCTTCCTTGCACGGCAGGTTTTCCTATGATATATGTAAAAATCCTGGCGGATAAGTTCAGTATTAATTCAGCGGGATATTTATCATACATATTACTTTATAATTTTATATATGTTATGCCTTTGATTTTTATAGTAAGTTTGTTTGGTTGGACTTTTCGGGCAAAACAGATAAGCCAGCGTCAGATAGAGATAATAAAATTTTTTGGCGGATTAATAATGATATTACTCGGCATATTGCTTTTGGTAAATCCTGTACTTTTAGGTGTCGGGGTATAAAAGAAGCTGTTAGACGTTAGCTAGTAGCACAAAAGATGAAACCTAGTGATTATCCGTGATGGTCAACCTGGTATTTATTTGAACCGGCAGTTGAGAGTTCAAGGCTAATACTGTTTGTTTCCAAAGGAAAAATAAATGGAAAAAACAAAATGAATAAACATCTGCCTTTTTTACTTTTTTCTGATGAATCCGGGAAAATATATTCTCATCCTTATTTGAAAGCGGCGGTACAGTCCGGTGCTGAATTCAAGGTTTGTGGATTGGATGAGTATATTAATGCGCCGCTTGGTACTAATTTTTTTTATTTACCGAATATATATCCGGTCGGATATGATCCTTTATCCGGCTGTTTTGAAACTCTTGAACATTATAAGGGTAAAAAAGTTTTTGCTGTTTCTTCGTTTTTCCCGCCGGCATATTTAAGACTTAATAATACGGCCGGTGTATATAATGCCGGAAGTTGTATCTTGCCTTTTTGGGCGTATACAGCGTGCGGCTATTACGGAGGTAATTTTAAGATCTCTGCTATGCGTATAGATAAACGGCGTCGTCAAAGTCCGAATTTTTATGATGATGATAAGGTCAGATCCGGGGTATCGTTGTTTTATGAAAGAAATAGTAGGAATAGGTTATATGAACATTTAGCCAATTGTGCGCTTAATTATAATTGTTTAGCAGCTAAAAATATGTTTTTGAACCGATGGGAAGCACCGGTGCCAACAGCTCAAAGGTGTAACGCCCGCTGTATAGGTTGTATATCAAAGAATCAAAAAGATTTTCCATGCGCGCCGCATGGCCGTATATCTTTTCGGCCTACGGTATGTGAAATAGCTGAGCTTATGGAACATCATTTAGCTACTGCGCCGCAAGCTATAGTGAGTTTTGGGCAGGGTTGCGAGGGCGAGCCGTTGCTTGAAACAAAAAATATTGCGGCGGCAATTTCAACGGTTAGAAAAGGTGTTTTGCGCGGCACGATTAATATGAATACTAACGGCAGTTTACCGGAAAAGGTATCTCAGCTATGTGATGCCGGAATGGATTCTTTTAGAATAAGTTTAAATAGCACAAGAGAAAATATATATAAACTTTATTTCAGGCCGTATAGTTATAAGTTTAAGGATGTAATTCGTTCAATAAATACGGCAAAACGTAAAAATAAATTTGTTTCAATAAATCTTTTTGTGTTCCCGGGCGTTACAGATAGTGAAGCGGAAGTTAAAAGTCTTCTTAAATTTATTGAGAATACAGGAATAGATATGATACAGTGGCGTAATTTGAATATTGATACTAAATTGTATATTGATCTGGTGAAAGAGAAAACGCCGGGAGTAGGTATAAAAACATTGGTTAAGTTGATAAAAGGAAAATTTCCAAAGCTTAAAAACGGATATTTTAATTTACCTAAAGAAGATTTTTAAAGTAGCTAGCACCCGTTTCGGACAGGAGTTAGGTATAGGCAAATTAGTTTGACTTAAATATGTAATTAATATATATTATAAGGATTTATAAAGTGTAAAAATTAAGATTTACAGCTTCGGGCTGGTAAAAGGAGGTATTTATGTTTGATATGAGTAAATTAGGAGATATGGCAAAACTTGCAGGCGAGGCTAAGAAAATACAGAAAGAACAGAATAAGGTGCAGATCGAGCAAATAGATCTTTTGCGCAGGATTTCCAGGCAATTGGAAGAAGTTATAACTTTACTCAAGGCTAAATAATTAATGAAAGAGTTTTTTAAAGAGATTATCTGGCTTAAAGAGGTTACGTCGACGCAGGATTATATTAAAAAACTTGCATTAGAAGGCGCAGAGTCCGGGACGATAGCTGTGGCAGCGGTACAGACTGTAGCGCGTGGCAGATTTGAGAAATCATGGCGTGCACCGTTAGGTGGACTATATTTTTCTTTTTTGTTAAGACCTGATAAGGTCGAAGCCAGTTATTTGGGCTGGCTTCCTTTAGTCTGGGGGCTTGCTGCCAGTAAATTTGTTGAAAAGTTTTCCGGAGTCGAGGCCAAACTGAAATGGCCTAACGATGTGTATGTCAATGATAAAAAACTTGCCGGTATATTATGTGAAAGTCAGTTTTTAGGCGATAAGCTGGATTTTGTTGTCAGCGGTATGGGTATAAATATAGATGCCGATGCGGATAGTTTGCCTGAAAATGCAGTTAATTTGAGGCATCTAATTGATGATGAGATTGATATTAAGGCTTTTTTAAATCTATTTTTACCATATATTTACCATTATTATGATGAATATATGCGTCATGGCAGTAAATATATTAAAAATGAAATATCTAAAATAGATTATCTGGCAAAGAAAAAAGTTATTGTCAATTCGCAAGGTGAAATATTATTAGGGATTGCCGATGGAGTTGATGATAACGGAAGGTTAATCCTTGATTCTCCGGAAGTGGGCCGGCTTTCTTTTTCGTCAGCAGAGATAAGCCTGGCGGTCTAAATAGGGCTTTTGGGTGCTTTCGAGTTTCCCCTTATATTCGCAATATACTGTGCCGCAATAAGTTATGAATTTATTTTTTATAGCAACTGATTTGCTTTTTATTTAAATGTTGGTATAATAGATAGACATGAGGAATGTAATGACTACCAAAAAAGAGATACTTAGGAAAAAATTATTAGCGAAGCTTTTGCTTTTGACTAATCAGGAAATAAAAAGGAGGAGTAAATATGTCGAAAAGATTTTATCGGAATTACCTATATATAGAAAAGCAAAATGTATTATGGCGTTTTTCCCGTTAAAGGGAGAAGTTAATCTTTTGGGGATGTTTAGGAAGGATAAAATTAAGCAGTTTTGCTTTCCGGTTATGGATATTGCAAAAAAGGGCTTGTCGGTATTTAAAGTCTCTGATATCGACAGTGATTTTCTGGCAGGACCATATGGCGTTATGGAACCGGATAAAGATAAGACTGAAGAAATTAAGTTAGAGCAAATAGATCTTATAATTGTTCCCGGTTTGGCATTTGATGCTAACCGTAATCGTTTGGGCAGAGGGGCTGGTTATTATGACCGCTTTTTGTCACATATAAATAGATCAACTCAAACTACGATAGGGGTTGGATATGATTTTCAACTTCTTGAAGACCTTCCGACACATTCTCCTTTTGATTTGCCTGTAGATATTGTCGTTACCGAGACCAGGATAGTCGGTTAATGATATCTTTAGGTTAATTGTATTGTAACAAAATAGGGTAGAGTTCTCAAAAGGAGGATATTATGGATTTTATTTTTATTATAGTAGGTGTGCTTGCCGGCATTTGCATAGGCTGGTGGCTTGCCGATATGATTAAGTCCGGCAAAAGTAAAAAGCTTAAGGACGAAGCTGAACGTTTAATAAAAGATGCGCAGGCCAAATCTGACGATATTTTACGTAAGGCAGATCTTGACGGTAAAGAACTTCTTTATAAATTACGTGTTGATTTTGAGAAGCAGAATACTTCTAAAAAAGAAGAGCTTGCTCAAATTGAAAAACGGCTTATGCAGAGAGAAGAGAATTTGGAAAAGCGCCTTGCTTTTATAGAGAATAAAGAAAAGGAAATCGCCAGGAAAGAAAATTCTATAAATCAAAAAAATCAACATTTAGATAAGCAGAATGAAAAATATAAAGAATTGATAAATGAAGAAAAAGATAAACTTGAAAAGATCTCGTCTTTGACGCCGCAGGAAGCAAGAGATTTGCTTCTTAAACGTTATGAAGAAGAATTGCGTACGGAAAAAGCTAAGATGATACGTCAAATGGAAGAGCAGGTTCAGGAGGATTCTGAGGTTAAGGCTCGTGAGATTGTTTCTCTTGCGATTCAGCGCTGTGCTGTTGAACATACAACTGAAACAACTGTTAGCGTTGTTCCGTTACCGAGTGACGAGATTAAAGGGCGTATAATCGGCCGAGAAGGACGGAATATACGCGCGTTTGAAATGACGACAGGTGTTGATTTGGTAATAGATGATACGCCGGAAGCAGTTACTTTATCAGGGTTCGATCCCGTACGCCGTGAAGTAGCAAGATTGTCTCTTGAAAAATTAGTTAATGACGGGCGTATACATCCTGCCAGAATTGAAGAGGTGGTTAATAAGACTAAACAGGAGTTTGATAAAAAACTTATTGAAGAGGGAAAAGCTGCCGCTTTTGAGATAGGCATACATAATATACATCCTGAGATACAGAAGTTGTTGGGTAAGTTAAGGTATCGGACAAGTTTCGGACAAAACGCTTTACAGCATTCTAAAGAAGTCGCGGCAATTATGGGTGTGCTTGCTGCTGAAGTCGGGGTTGATTCACAATTAGCTAAACGAGCCGGGTTATTGCATGATCTGGGTAAGTCTATTGATCATCAGGTTGAAGGTACGCATGCTCAGATAGGTGCGGACCTTTTGCGGAAATATGGAGAAAACCAGATAGTGATTAATTCAGCATTAGCGCATCATGAAGAAGAAGAATTTCAATCTTTAATTGCCCAGCTTACAATGATAGCTGATGCTATTTCTGCTTCACGGCCCGGTGCCAGACGTGAAACCCTGGACACTTATGTTAAACGTTTAAAACAGTTAGAGACTTTGGCTAATTCTTTTGAAGGAGTTGATAAGAGTTATGCTATCCAGGCTGGTCGTGAAGTAAGGGTTATTGTACAGCCGGTGAAAGTCAAAGATGAAGAGATAGCATGTCTTGCGCATGATATTAAGAAAAAAATTGAGGAAGAAATGGATTATCCGGGTAATATTAAAGTTACTATTATTCGTGAAACCAGAGCAGTTGATTACGCTAAATAATTGATAGGCGGATTATGTTATGAAAATTTTAGTCATAGGTGATATAGTAGGGCGGCCCGGGCGTGATTTTTTAAGGAATAATGCTTTAAAGATCAAGAGGGATCTTGCTATAGATTTCTTTGTCGCTAATGGTGAGAATTCCGCGGGCGGATCGGGAATAACGCTTGATACGGCTAAAGATCTTTTTGAGGCGGGTATAGATGTGGTAACATCCGGTGATCATGTTTTTAAGAAAAAAGAGATTAAAGAAGTTTTTAGTAAATATAGCGTTATAAGGCCGTTAAACTATGGCAGACAGGTTTTAGGGCAAGGGTATATAATTAAACAGGCCGGTGATAGTAAAGTTGCTGTGATAAATCTTTTAGGCAGAGTTTTTATGCAGCCTGCGGATTGTCCATTTAACGCTGTTATGTCTGTTCTTGAAGATATTAAAAAGTGCGCTAAAATTATTATTGTAGATTTTCATGCGGAAGCGACTTCTGAAAAAGTTGCGATGGGTTATTTTTTAGCGGATAAAGTTACGGCAGTTTTAGGTACGCATACGCATATTCCGACGGCCGATGAAAGAATAATTAACGGTACTACGGCATATATTACAGATCTTGGTATGACCGGTAGTTTTGATTCTGTTTTAGGGCGTGAAAAGGCTAATGTTATAGAAAAATTTGTTACTAATATGCCGGTGAAATTTAATTTGTCTCAGAATGACGTTCGTATGCAGGGTGTAGTAATAGACGCTGATGAAACGACGGGGCATGCGGTTTCGGTAAGAAGGGTAGAGATAAAAGGATAAAAGTTTGAATATCATGGTTTAACCAAGGGGGTCATATGGATCATGCTAATGCGGAAAAGAGACGCTTTATAAGAGCTAATTTTCCTTGTAAAATTACAATTAATACTCCGAAAAAACATTTAATAACAACACATACCGAAAATATAGGGGCCGGAGGCGTAAGGGTATTGGTTGAAGAGGAAATGGCTATTTCATCATTAGTGGAACTTGAAGTCTCTTTACCTAAACAAGCGATAGCTTGTAAGGGCCGCGTTGTATGGAATATAAAGAAAAACAGTTCTTATGCCGAGCAGATATCTTTATTTGACGTAGGTGTCGAATTTTTCGAAATCAATCAGATAGATAAAGATATAGTAGATGCTTTTGTTAAAAGCATAGTTGTTAAATAGAAATAGATGAGTTTAAATAAAATAAATTTTCCTGCAGATCTTAAAAAACTTCCAATAAAGGATCTAAAGACATTAGCCGCTCAGATACGCGAGATGATTGTTGATGTCGTATCCGAAAGAGGCGGGCATTTGGCTTCATCTTTGGGCGCTGTTGAGCTTTGCGTGGCACTTCATTATTCTTTGAACGCGCCGGAAGATAGTATACTTTTTGATGTAGGGCATCAGGCTTATGCGCATAAAATCCTTACCGGCAGAAAAGATATTTTTAATTCTTTAAGGACTTATAATGGGTTAAGCGGTTTCCCGAACTGTGAGGAATCAGTGTATGACACATATACTTCAGGACATGCGTCAACTGCTGTTTCATGGGCGCAGGGTATAGCGGAAGCCAAAAAGATTAAAGGAGATAAGAGCAAAACTGTAGCGGTTATAGGCGACGGTTCTTTAACCGGAGGGATGTGTTTTGAGGCGCTTAATAATTGCGGACATTGCCAGTCCGATGTTTTGATTATTTATAATCATAATGAGATGAGTATTTCACCGTCTGTCGGTGCTTTAAGCAGTTACATGACAAAGTTTCTTTCTGCGCCTATATATAACAGAGTAAAGACCGAGTTTGATAAGTTTATTAAGAACCTGCCTTTTGGGTCGAGTCTTGCTAAACATGCGGGGAAGTTTGAAGAGGCGATGAAAGGTCTGCTTGTGCCTGGTATATTTTTTGAAGAACTAGGGTTTAGGTATTTTGGGCCTATTGATGGGCATGATATGGATATGCTTATAAAAACACTTAAAAATATTTCTGTTTTAGGCGGGCCTAAAGTTTTGCATATTGTTACTAAAAAAGGCAAAGGGCATAATTTGGCTGAGATTAACCCTGAAGATTTTCATAGCGCGTCGGCTGAAAATAAAAGAGATAATGACACGGCAAAAAAGATAACGTTTAGTGAAGTTTTCGGGCAGGCGCTACTTGATTTGGGTAAACGTGATGAAAGAGTTGTCGCGATAACGGCAGCTATGCCGAAAGCTACCGGATTAGATAAATTTAAAGAAGCTTTTCCTGATAAGTTTTATGACGTTGGTATTGCCGAAGGGCATGCTGTTGGGTTTGCCTCAGGACTTGCAAAACAGGGATTTAGGCCTGTTGTTGCTATATATTCAACGTTTCTTCAGCGTGCTTTTGACCAGATTATCCATGATGTTGCACTGCAGAATTGTCCGGTTATATTTGTGCTTGATAGAAGCGGTCTTGTGGGTGCAGATGGCCCGACACATCATGGTGTATTTGATATAAGCTATTTAAGGTTAGTGCCGAATATGGTGTGTATGGCGCCTAAAGATAAGATCGAACTTACGGCTATGCTTGATTTTGCCGTTACACTTGATTGTCCTGTCAGCATACGATATCCGCGTGACAATGCGTATACTATATCTGAAAGTAAAAAAATAATGCTTGGTAAGTCAGAAGTTTTATGTGTAGGGGCTAATGTATGTATATTAGCTATAGGGTCAATGGTTAAAGTTGCCAAGAATGCGGCTGAAATGTTAAATAAAAAGAATATAAATGTTTCGGTTATTAATGCCAGATTTATTAAACCGTTAGATGATAGTATGTTGACAGAAATTGTTAAAACACATTCTGTGCTCATAATCTTAGAAGAAAACAGTGTGATAGGCGGTTTTGGGAGCGCAGTGATGGAATTTTATGAAAGTAAAGGACTGCTTGATCAAATCACGGTTGTTCGAAAAGGCATTCCGGATAAATTTATACCGGCAGGGTCAAGAGAAAAACTGTTTGATTTTTGTGGTATAGATTCCGAGTCAGTTGCTGATACTGTTTCGGATTTGTATTTAACAATAAAATGAGGTAAAAATGTCAAAAGTAAGATTTGCACCTTCACCGACGGGGTATTTACATATAGGCGGCGCGCGGACTTGTCTTTTTGCATGGTTATATGCGCGTCATACAGCTAAAGGGTTTGTATTACGGATAGAAGACACTGATATGGTACGTTCTAAAAAGGAATATCTCCAAGAGATACTTGAAAGTCTCCAATGGCTTGGGCTTGATTGGGATGATATAGAATATCAATCTGAAAGGTTTGATATATATCGTGATTATGCGAATAAATTGATAGAACAGGGTAAGGCGTATAAAAAGGATGGTGCCGTTTTTATAAAGTATGATGTGCAGGAAGTAAGAATAAACGATCTTATTCGTGGTGAGATAGTGTTTCAGGAGCTTCCTAAACAAGAGGATGTAATAATTAAAAGTGATGGATCGCCTACCTATAATTTCTGTTGTGTTATTGACGATTCATTGATGGATATTGATCCCGTGGTGCGTGGTGAGGATCATATATCCAATACGCCGAAGCAAATTTTAATGTATAGAGCTATGGATTTTAAGGTTCCATCGTTTGCGCATTTACCGTTAATTATGGCTGAAGGCGGGGGGCGTATGTCTAAACGTTTTGGAGCTACGGCAATAAGCGAATACCGTAAATTAGGATATTTACCCGAAGCCATTGTTAATTATTTATTATTGCTTGGCTGGTCGCCGGGTGATGATAGAGAAATATTTTCTTTAAAGGAAGCAAGTGAGTTATTTGATATAAAGCGTATTAATAAAACATCAGCGGCTTTTTCTTTTGATAAACTCAATTGGATAAATGGTGAGTATATACGCAAAATGAGTTTAGATGAGCTTTGTGAAAGGCTGCTTTCTTTTTATGCGGCTGATAATCCAGAATTTCATGACTGTCCAATGGATTATTTTAAAAGAGTTGTTGAGCTTTTTCATGTTAGACTTGTGACCTTATCTGAGTTTATGGATAAATCAAGATTTTGTTTTTGTGATGATTTTGTGTATAATAATAATGCGGCGGAAGTGTTAGATAATAAGTTATCAAAAGAAATCACTCTGCTTATCGCGCGGTTAAAAGATTTAACTGTTTTTGACAAGGCTTTGGTTGAAACTGTCTTTAGACAGGTTGTGGATGAGGCGGGTATAAAAACTAAATTTTTAGTACATCCTGTGCGGGTTGCTCTTACAGGAGATAAGATAGGCCCGGGATTGTTTGAGATGATGGAAGTGCTAGGAAAGGAAAAAGTCCTTGATAGATTAACCAGACTTTTGAAATATTGGGAGGTAAAGAATGTTTAGAGAGTATTTGAAATTTTATTTTTTAGCAGGTTTAGTTTTGATTTGTGGATGTAATACTTTAAAAGGGACGGCTAAAGGTTTTTCTGAGGGGATTAAGCAAGATGTGCAGATATCCGGATCATCTATAATGAAAGCTGATAAGTGGTTTCAAGAACATTATTGGTAATAAAATAAATTGAATTTATAGGGGGTGTGTACGATGAAAGTGAGTGAGTTAATGTCAAAAAGGGTTATTACTGTTACACAAGACATGTCATTAAGGCAGGTCGGAGATATATTACGAGATGATAGGGTCAGTGGATTGCCGGTTGTAAGCGGTGATAATACTTTGGTAGGTATTATTACTTTAACCGATATGCTGCGTTTGCTGGATCGTATTTATAAATGGAAAGAAATTGAAGGAACCGGAAGCAGCGATGGGTTAAGTACTATGTTTGAAGAGGAAAAGAAAAAAGCCAAGGTTGCCGATTTTATGACGCGTGATGTTTTTACATTAAATGAAGACGATAATGTCGAAGATATAATGCATTTAATGTTTGCTAAGCAGGTGCACACTTTGCCTGTATTAAAAGACGGGAAACTAGTTGGGATAGTAGGCAAACGCGATCTTATTCATGCCTGTTTTTAGTATTTGGCTGTTATTTTTTAACCAAACACCAAATTTTTAAAAACAAAAAAAATCAGACTTTTTATTTTTAAAATAAAAATTAATCCGATATGAAACTGCTCTAATATATTTTTTAGAATATATAGTAAAGAAATATGAATTATTCAGTTTAGGCTGAAGCACGGGTATTTCCCGGCAGTTAATTTTGGTTATAATGAAGTTATTTATATATTTGTTTTCTGTGGTCTATTCTTAAAACAATAATTAAAATTTCTTTTTCAGATATCTTATATATAACTCTATAATTTCCCCAACGATATCTCCAATATCCGTTAAATTCACCTTTTAATGCTTTGCCCAAATTTTTTGGATCTTGCGCAAGATATTTCTCTATTCTGTTTAATAATTTTTTAATTGTAATTTTATTGAGGGATTTTAAATCTTTTTCAACTTGACTGAGATAAAGAACATCATATGCCAAGATTTTTCCTTAATTCTTTGCTTGTTATTATTTTGGACTTAGGGTCATTGAAACGGTCTTTTGCTATTTGTGCGTCAGCATATTCCTCAAAATAGTGAGTCAGGGCTGCAGTAATATAGAATTTTTCGGTACGGTTAGTGTTTTTAGCAAGTTTAGCCAGTTTATCTGTTAATTCTGTGGGTAATCTGAAAGATTTTAAAGTTGACATATTTTCTCCTATTATAGTTTGTTGTATCCTTCTAATGTGATACAAGTATAACATATGTATACATGTATTACAAGATTGAATTTAGTTTTTTATTAGGGGAAATTATATATCTGTGCTAATTAAATATACTCTATTTAATTAGCTGTTTGGGTATTTTTGAAGGTTGATAAAAGGAATCGGGTGGAAATAAAAATATTTCTATTTTTAGGTATTAATTTTGACAAATTTATAAGTTTTCAAACATGAGAGTCATTTATTGTCTTTTGAACAATAGAACAATTGAATATTAGACCGCAATTGAGCATATGCTCTATTGCTCAATTATTCGGGTTTTTTCGCTTTTGGCGAAAAAAACTGCTTATATAGGTCTTGTACGAATTATATTGCCGAATCAGATACACGCAAGTAAAAAGAAGAATTTATAATATGATCCGGCTGCGATTCAGCATTGCAGGTTTAATAAGCCTGCAATGCTTCCCTGCGTCCTCTCCCTCGCAAAAATATAAACGAATAAGAAAGAAAATATTATTTTTTCTTTGTTTCTCGGAAATACGCGGGATTTTACCGCTGTAGAATCCTGAAAGAAATTGAAGGGTCGAAAAATTTTTTATTTAATTCTGGATTCCCTCCGATTCTTCTAATGGGGAAGTATAATGGGTTTTAGCAAAGAGATTTATGGTACATAAGAAGTGTGTAGGAATAATGCAAAAGCGGGCTTGACAGAGTCGGGGGGGGGGGGATAAAATACAAATGAGTAGTAAGCAGTAAGGAATAAGAAGAAAAAAGTGAAGTTGAGATGAGAAAGAAAACCGGACACCATAATTTAAATAATAGCCGGTCCCGAGAGCGAAGCGCATCGGGAAAGACAATCAAACAAAACTGGTCAAAACCCGAACTAACAAAAATAAAGCTCAACCCGGAACAGGCGGTATTGAGTTGCTGCGCCCAGACTGAGCGTGGTCAGATAATCAATAGTTTTAACCAGTGCTCGTACTATTGCGGGTCGGGAGGGGGGGTCGCTGGCGTGAGCAGTTAGCAGTCCTTTCCCGTTCATTTTATTTACGGGACCAGCTTTATCTTTAACATTAAGGTTACTGGTTTTTCATTTTCCTCCAGAGGCGGATCAGCCTTTGGCTGAGGCAATTTGGAGTTCTCCTACGCTAAATGAATAGCTTCGTAGAATAAAATTTGGAGCTTTGATACTTTGGTATTTGGAAAATCTTCAAAATATTTTTTCCTCAACGATGCCGGTTGTTCAAGGATAACCGGAACAGAGGGAAAAGATAAAGGACACTGCCTGTTGACATGAAATT
>JAQVMQ010000002.1:36729-70284 GCA_028703535.1 Candidatus Omnitrophota bacterium
ATTTGGAGCTTTGATACTTTGGTATTTGGAAAATCTTCAAAATATTTTTTCCTCAACGATGCCGGTTGTTCAAGGATAACCGGAACAGAGGGAAAAGATAAAGGACACTGCCTGTTGACATGAAATTCAGCGGTGAGGGTTAGTAGGCAAAAAAGGAAATAATTGTTTCCTTTTTGAATCGAACATCCAAGCCGCGGTGCGGTTGAGCGGTATCCGTAAAAAGGGCTGGTTTTCACAGAATAAAGCCGGCCCTTTTCTGTTTTTAGGAAGAACAAAAAATATGGCAATGACAGCGGATCTTTTAATTTTTAAAAAGGCTTATCAGTTAACACAGGAAATTCTTCAAACAACGAAGCTTTTCCCCAAAAGCCAGAGATTTCTAATGGCTTCAAGATTAGAAGAAACATCAATACAGATATTGGAACATATCGTCTGCGCTAATGAGGTTAAAGAAAAGCTGTTCTTTTTAAGCAAGGCAAGCCGGCTTTTGGAGCGTTTGCGTATTCTTATCCGGTTATCTAAAGATACCTGTTACATAGATTTTACCAGATATGAACGTCTATGCCGGGCAGCGGATGAAATTGGCAGGATGCTTGGCGGCTGGATAAAGTATTCATCGGGTAAGAAGAACCGTGAAGACCTTTCGTAATCTGTATCCCGAAATCTATACCTTCAAAAATCTCTATGCGGCGTTCCTAAAAGCTAAAAAGTACAAAAGGCAAAGCCGGGATGCCTTGGAGTTTGAATATTACTTAGAGAGAAATCTATTTCGCCTTCAAGATGAACTAAAAGAGTTAACTTTTCTGCCTCGGCGTCCGAAAAAATTAATAGTCTATGAACCGGTAAAAAGGATTATTTCCTGCCCGTCTTTTCGGGACAGAGTTATCCAGCAGGCTCTTTTGCAGGTTATAGCGTCCATATTTGAATGTTCGTTTATATATGATTCCTATGCCTTCCGGGTTGGCAAGGGAACCCATTCTGCTTTAAAAAGGTTTGATTCGTTTAAGAGAAGAACTGCTCCGCGAAGATTCCCAAACGGTGGTTTTATCTTAAAAGCGGATATTAAAAGTTATTATCCTTGTGTAGATCACGCGGTTTTGATTTCGCTTATTGAAAAGAAAATTAAGGATAGTCAAGTCATCGGGCTTATTAAGAGGTTCTTGGAAAACCACTCCTTGGGCGGCAAGGGCATATGTGTCGGAGGGCCGCTTTCTCAGCTGTTTGCCAATATTTACCTCAGCGAATTAGATTATTATGTTAAGGGTATTTTGAAAGAAAAATTCTACTTAAGATACTGCGATGATTTTTTTGTGTTAAAGAAGAAAAGGGAATCTTTAGAGAAGGTGAAAGCCCAAATAGAAGCCTTTTTAAAACAAAGGCTTTGCCTTGAGTTAAACAAGGATAAGACAGGAATAACAACATCTAATAAAGGGGTAGATTTATTAGGGTATAAAAGTTTTTACTTTTATAGGCTTTTACGTAAGAGAAATGTCCGTTCTTTTAAGAAAAGGGTATCTTATTGGCAGGAGCAATTTAAGGAGAATAAGATTAGTCTACGAGATATTACTCGCAGCATAAGGGGGTGGATAGAGTACGCGAAGTATGCTGATAGTTATAAGTTAAGGAAAAAATTATTCAGGGTAAATCTATTTACCAGGATGACGGAGGTCAAGAAGAATAAGAGAGAATTGCCGTAGAAGTAGTTTTAGATAGAGTATGGTTTCCAAAACCAAAGGAGATTAGAGATATTCCGTCTCAAGCGGAATATAAGGATGACGAAGACGCCTGTCTGATGGCAGGCTTTTCTTTTTTTAGGCTGAAAGCCTTAAGCCTGCACGGAGGCGGACGGAACAAATCAGCTATCATGCTGGGCTTTTACCACGATGAGGTTGCCCCCTTGCCACTGGCTAGGAAATAGCAAAAACCCCCACCAAGATGGCTGCCCGACCTGGACTCGAACCAGGAAACCAAGAACCAGAATCTTGTGTGTTGCCAATTACACTATCGGGCAAAACGCCATTTTATTAGGCAAATCGCTTTTTTGCAAGTATATTTTATTGGTATATTTAGAAGATTGCTTAAAGATATAGAGGAAGACCAGTAAAAGTATATACTTTTGGTTTTATTTGACGGTTTTCGGTATATAATATATTTTACTATTTATGATGAATATTCCTATAACTACAATTGAAGATCATCACGAAGCGTATTATTTTTGGTTGAAGAATAATATTAAAAATAAACCGCTTGTGCATTTTGATGCGCATATAGACTTTAATTATCACAAAGTCAGACCTTATGCGGAAATATTCGCGCAATCGAGGAATAAAGCTGAAATTATAAGACAGACAACTAATAAGGTTATCTTTGATCGATATAAGGGCAGCGAGAAAAGTTTGGTTAATATAGGGAATTATATTTATTCTGCCATGCGTGATGGGATAGTTTCCGATTTTTATTGGGTTATACCGGGAGATAGGGACGAATTTAACTCATGCCAAGATTTAGTTTTTAAGGTATTAACAGGATTGGCAGGCCAGAGTGGATTGCAGAAATCTGAATTTATTATAAAAGATGGGCTGATAGAAAAGAATATCTATGGGCATAAATTTATAGTTACAACTTTAGAGGATTTGCCTATTATAAATGATGCATTGTGCGATATTGATGTCGATTATCTTACAACAAAAAGTCTTAAAGTCGCCAGATTTACTGACGAGATAGCCAAACGCGTGCCATGGATTTATCCCGAAGAATTTATGAAAAAAGTTAAGTCTAAACTTCTTGCGCCGGCAGCGGTAACTATTGCTTATTCGGTAAATGGCGGGTATACTCCGTTATTTTTGAAAATATTTGGGGACCAGCTATTATTGCATTTTACGGGCATGACAGCTTGTGTTAGCTCTTTTCTTCTTGAGTTGAACGGTAATATCAAATCATTTTGTGATAAAAAATTCTCTGTTGTAAAACAAAAAACAAATGAATTAATTAAAGAAGTAAAATGTATAAGACTTAAAAAAAGTATTAAAAATAAGGTTTTAGCCCATTTGAACTTTTTGCTGGGAAGGATTTTTTATGCTGAAGGTGACGGTAGAGCATACAAACGTGCGTATGATAATATGATTACTTTTGATAAAACATATACTTGTACGGAGAATAATTACGCGAGTTTATATTTTAGTATAAGGGAATTTAAAAAAGCACAAAAAGAAATCGATGCGGTTTTAAAAGCTAATAAAAATGATATTAAAGCGTTGTGCTTATTTGCTCGGCTATCTGTTCGTAAAAAAGATTTTGGTGCGGCGATAAGGGCTTACAAAAAGGTTCTGGCTGCAGAAAAGAAAAATTATAAGATAGTGACGGAATTATGCAATATTTATATGATTGAGAGGAAGTATAAAGACGCGCTTAAACTTATTAAACCGTTAATTCCTAAGGCAGGTATTAACAGGCAGGTGTATGGATTAGCTGCAAGGGCATATGAAGGTGTTGGTGATTATGATAAGGCTTTAAAATATTACGATATCGCTCATAAATTCGGCATAGATCTGGATTTATATATACGGCATTTAAAAATAATAAAAAAGTTTTCGTTAAAGGGAAATCATTTATTATGGGTAAACCGGGCCTATGATGCATTCCATGCTTCAAAGAACGAGATGCTTCAACGCTTTAAAAAGAAAAACAGAGAATATCGCCGAGTCGTATCGAAGATAAATGAATTAGACAAATTGTTTGCGTATGTTAAATAAAAAAACTCTTATTATAGGCCTTGATTGCTTGTCGCCTTATTTATTTTTTGATAAATTCTTCAAAGATTTGCCTAACATTAGTAAAATGGCGAAAAATTCTTTGTATGGCAGAATGAGGAGTACGGTGCCGCCGATAACTTCTCCTGCGTGGATGTCGATGATGACAAGCAGGACGCCCGGTGACTTGGGGATTTACGGGTTTAGGAATAGATCTGATAATTCATATGAGAAAATGTCAATAGTTACCTCTTTGTCGATTAAAGATAAAACTGTTTGGGATTATCTTGGGAGTGCGGGAAAAAAAAGTATAGCTATAGGTGTCCCGCCGTCTTATCCTCCAAAAAAAATAAATGGCATTATGACAGGCTGTTTTCTTGCGCCTGATGATAAAGGAATCTTTGCTTATCCTAAGGAGATATGCGGAGAGATCAAAGAAAAACTGGGTGAATATAGAATTGACGTAAGGGATTTCAGGACAGACGATAAAGACCGGTTATTGCAGGAAATATATTCGTTAACAACGAACAGGTTTGGTGTAGCTCAATATTTGTTAAAAAATAAGCAGTGGGATTTTTTTATGTTTGTAGATATGGGAACGGATAGATTGCATCACGGCTTTTGGCGGTTCTGTGATCCGGAACATAATAAATTTGTTAAAAATAATAAGTATAAAAATGTTTTTAAGGATTATTATTTATTTCTTGATAAAAAAGTGGGCGAATTAATGAGTATAATAGATAAAGATACAACTGTATATATTGTATCTGACCATGGCGCTAAGAAAATAGACGGTTGTTTCTGTATTAATGAATGGTTAATCAAAAAAGGATATCTTAAATTAAAGGAATATCCCGATAAAGTAGTTAAACTTACGCCGTCTATGATTGATTGGGATAATACGTATGCATGGGGTGAAGGAGGGTATTACGGGCGTGTTTTTTTTAATATTAAAGGCCGTGAGCCAAAAGGTATTATAAAAAAGAGTGAACAGGAAAATTTCATTGCCAGACTGAAAAAAGATCTCAACGATATAGAATATATAAATTCAAAGGCTGATAAAACAATAGTATATGAACCCGGAGAGCTTTATGGCAAGGTCAATGGTGTAGCACCCGACCTGCTTGTTTTTTTTGGCGATTTGTTTTGGCGTTCGGCAGGTAAAGTGGGGTTTAATAGCATATATACTTTTGATAATGATACAGGCCCTGATGATGCTAATCATGATTGGTGTGGTGTTTTTATGATGTATGATAAGTCTATAAAAAAGGGCCGTGAGATTGATGAAACTAGCATATATGATATAGCACCGACAATTTTAAACAATATGGGGTTAGCTGTACCTAAAACTATGAGGGGCAAACCTTTAAAAATCAAAAGTTAATAGCTAATGTATGAACTGGACAAAATTTAATAAATTTTTATACAAATATTGGAAACAACAAACTATAGTTATCGTCATTGGATTATGTGTTTCCCCGATTTCTTTAATTAATCCATATCTGACTAAATTGGTTATTGATAAGGCCTATGGTAATAAAGACCTTAAGCTCTTTTTTATTTTATCCTGTATAGGGGCATCTGTCTTCTTGTTTCGCGGGCTGATAGATCTTATAAGCGGATATCTAGGCAGATGGATAAATAAGAGAGTCTTTTTTGATATGCAGATGCATATGTTTGAATATATGCAGAAACTTCCCATGAGTTTTTATGATAACCATTCTACGGGTGAATATATATATCGGATAAACAGCGATGTTCGGGCAATGTGTGATTTTGTATGTAATATTATTCCTCAGGTAATAACTTTCGTTCCGCGTCTGATTTTTATTCTGGTAATAGTTTTTGTGATGAACTGGAAATTGGCGTTATTGGTTGCTTTGCTTGTGCCTATAACGTATATACATCCTTATTTTTTCGGAAAAAAAATAAGAGATGTTTCAAGAAAAAATATACAGAAAACTCAATCTATATTCAAAGAACTGCAGGAAGTGTTTACGCATATGCGTCTAATAAAAGCTTTGGGCACGCAGGATAATGAAATAGTGAAATATTATGAAAATTTAAGCAAAAGGTTAAGCTTGGAGCTTAAACAGGAAAGGATATCTCAGGTCAGCGGATTATTTGCGTCAATTTTAAATAAAATAGTTATGGGGGTTATAACCCTTTATGGAGGATATCAGGTTATTAAGGGTGAATTTACATTAGGCGGATTGACCGCAACGATGATATATCTTACACAGTTCACTGGAGTTTTGAAATCTGTCGGCACGGTTTATCAGAAGATAATAGTTAATTCAGTTATAAGCGACAGGCTGTCGGAAATATTTGATTTGAAGACGATTAAGGATGATTCTTCAAATGCTCATGATGCGCCGAATATAACTGCAACTATAGAATTCAGAGATGTATCTTTCGGTTATGAAAAAGAAAGCCCGGTTTTAGACGGTGTTAACTTTAGTATAGGGCCTGGTGAATGTGCCGCTTTTGTCGGGTTGTCGGGATGCGGAAAAACAACGGCTATAGCACTTTTATTGAAATTATATAAACCTGATAAAGGCAATATTTTTATTGATGGGATGCCTATAAATAAAATAAAAGAAAAAGCTTTTAGAGGTTATGTAAGGGCGGCGCTGCAGAAGCCTTTTTTATGGAATGATACTATCGGCAATAATATTTCCTATGGTATAGACAATGTTTCCTTACACGATATCAAGAGTATTTCTAAGGTAACTTGCGCGCAGAAATTTATTGAAGATTTGCCTGATAAATATGATTCGGTCATTGGGGAATCAGCATGCAAATTATCGCAAGGCCAAAAACAGCGGTTGGCCGCGGCACGTGCGGTTATCGGTAAACCGAAAATTCTGATTTTGGATGAAGCGTTATCGTCCTTAGATTCTCAAACTGAAGATAAAGCAGTTTCAAATATATTTGCTATGTTAGAAAATACGACGATAATTATGGTCTCGCACAGATTATCTGTTGTTAAAAAATCGGATAGAGTTTATTTTTTTAAAGATAGCAAAACAGTTATTTCGGGTACACATGATGAGTTATTAAAAAAATATCCGGAATACAGCAATTTATTTGCCTCGCAATTATGATAATATCTAAAAACGGATCAAATAACAAAAAATTAGAGCGTCTTACCAAACAGATTTATATTGATATTCTTCGGAAAGGGCAACCTGTTTGGCTTAAAGTGTTCGGATCAAGCATGTATCCTTTTCTGCAGGGTGAAGATTTTGTGCACGTTGAAGGAGTCAAAACTCAGGATATAAAAATAGGCGATATCCTTATAGTAGATAATTTCGATAAAAATGATGCCTGGTTTTTTGCCCATCGTGTAGTTAAGATTGAAAAAGAAAATGACGAAGTTGTCTTTATTACAAAAGGTGATTCTAATAGTGAAGGGTTGGATGAGCCATTTAACAGCAGTAGTATAGTCGGAAGAGTCTTTAAGATTGAGCATAAAGATAAGGTGATGGATTTAAGGAAGATATTTTGGAAAAAAGCAAATCCGTTTATTGCACGGATGTCGTTGCGTCATGGCCGGAAATTAAGGGCATTTGCCGGCGTTATAGATTTTGCAGCTAATTGGCGCAGAATGCATCTGCGGTTAATAAGTTTTGCATTACGGGGTGATTTGTTGAAATATAATGCCGATGGAGTTATCTTATGGTGTGTTCGAAATTTAAAAGACCGTAGAGCCAGGGCCAGTATTAACAAGCTTTTAAGGATGGGTGTGAGTTGGGAAACGCTTTTACATATTTGTATGGCACAAAAAATCTCTGTAGCTGTTTATAATATGCTTAAAGATTACTCGGATGCCATGGTTCCTGCGGGGGTAAAAGCACAGCTTAACAAACAGATATTCTTTATTAATCAAAGAATATCTGGACAGTACAGAACTACCATTGATTTTATTAAAGAACTTAATAATAAAGGGTACGGATTGATATTTTTTGGCGGGCCTGTATATTCTGAGATTCTTTATAATGATATATTTTTACGTGGTTTTGAGGGTGGTATACATGTTTTTTCTGAGAAAAACAATTACTCTTTAATAAAAAAGGAAATTACGGCTTGCGGATATTTTCTTAAAAAACAGTCTAACAACGGAAAGGTTAAATTTGATATTTTTCATAAAGATAATAGTTTTGCTATTATCTTTTGGCATAAACTTCCGGGCTTAGTAAGGCGGTTTGATGATTCTAGCTGTATGTCCGCAAATCCGGAAGAACAGGTATTATTGGCATCGTCAATGTTCGTGTATAGCTCTTATTTTTCCGGATTGAGATATTTGGCCGATATTAATACAATCGTGCTTAAGTCTGGACAGTTATTTGATTGGGAAAAGCTAACGCTGCTTGCCCAGGAAAGTAAAGCATCTGCAGCTGTTTATACTGCCTGCAGCCTTTCGAAAAAACTTTTGAAAACTAATAGTATATCTACCGGTTTTCTTAAACAAGTAAGGCCGGTATTTTTCAAACGGTTCTTTTTGTTTTGTTTTGCTAATCGTAAGACTCTTTTACGTGAAAAGTCTTTTTTTAGATTTTTTTCTGTAAGAATATTTTCTTTTTTTATAATTCGTTTGTAGTTATCATTTAAGAAGTCTACTTTTTTCTTAAAGTCGCAGATTTGATAAGTCGGGCTATTAATTGGTATTTGGCGATGGTAATTTGCGGGAAGCTGTGTCAATAATCATGAAACTGTAAACGCTTTCTTGACATTTGATACTATATATGTTATATACAACATAATATATAATAATGGATTTTATTACCAAACTTCATATAATAGATATAATATTTTTAATTCTTTGTCTAAGAATAGTTTATAGCTCATTGAAGTGGGGCTTGATAAGCGAGTTTTTGAGATTGGGAGGCATTGTCGCTGTGGTTTTGATTGTTTTACAGCCAAAGTCTTTCTCTGCTTTTAGTGATACGTTGAATATAGGATTTTTGGCTGGTAAAGTTCCGTTTGCTGCCGGGTTGGTTTTTTTGGTGTTTATTTTTATTGCGTCTGTTCTGTTTGGTTTGTTGGCAAAATGTGCCAAACTTTTTATAAGTGAGAAGGAAGTGTCTTCTTTTGAGCGGATTTTTTCATTTTTTTTAGGGCTTGTCAGGTTTGGGTTTATTTCAAGTGCTGTTTTTTTCGGTTTATTCCTTATGCTAGGCAAGGCAGGGCTGTCGGAAAGATCTTATATCAATAAATTAACGTGGAAAATTATGCCGGGAGTTTATCTTAAAATTGCCGGATATTTTGATAATGGGGCGAAGGGCATGATAAATGAGGAGGTAAAAAGATACTATGAAGTTAGAAACGTTTTATAAAGAAGTAGTTAAGAAGGGTATTGAGTTTGATGTACGGTCTAAAAACAGAATAACTGATTTGCTTAAAGCGGAAAAAGAGAAGTTTGATAAGTTGGATAAATTACATCAATCTTTTTTTGATATGGATAGGCTTTGGAATCCTTTTGCCGATACTCGTATTTTATATGGTGACATGGAAAAGGAAATAACTACCGTCGCAGTAGGTGTTGATATGGAAGCTGCTGAATTACTGGTGGTTGATAAACTTAACTCCAAAGGTAAAAATATAGATCTTGTTATTGCGCATCATCCTGAAGGAAAAGCTTATGCAAGGTTTTATGATGTTATGGATCTGCAGGCTGATATGTTTGCTTTGGCAGGCGTGAGTATAAGTGTCTCCGAAAATCTTACAAAAGAGCGTAAATGGTCTGTAGCAAGAAGGGTGCATGCAGCCAACCATCAGCGTAGTGTGGATATTGCCAAGCTTCTTGATTTGAATTTCATGTGTATGCATACCGCTTGTGATAATTTGGCATATGATTATTTAAGAAAGTTATTTGATAATAAAAAACCCGGCACTTTAAACGAAATACTGAAGTTGCTTCTTAATATTCCTGAATATGTCTGTGCGGCTAAACAAAATAATGCACCGGTTATTACCGTAGGCAGTGAGCAGGCGCGTTGTAAGAACATACATGTTGAGTTCACCGGCGGCACGGAAGGTTCTAAAGATATTTATAAAGAACTTAGCCGTTGCGGTATTGATACTATTGTTGCAATGCATCAATCGGAAGAGCATTATAAAATGTGTAAGGAACAGAACATAAATGTTATTGTTGCTTCACATATAGCGTCGGATAATCTTGGTATCAACCGTATGCTGGATTTTATGGAAGAAAAAGGTAAGAAATTAAAAGTTTATGAGCTTGCAGGGTTTCGACGTATAAAGCGCAATAAATAGTCTGTTTGTATTTAACATGTGGAGTTAGGCCATGATCCCGCAAAGTTTTATTGATGAAGTGCAGTCAAAAATAGATATAGTCGAGCTTATCGGTTCGTATATACCCATGAAGAGGGCCGGTCGTAATTATAGGGCGCTGTGTCCTTTTCATGGTGAAAAGACAGCATCTTTTATGATTAGCCCGCAAAAACAGATATTCCATTGTTTTGGATGCGGCGAAGGAGGCGGGGCGATACAATTTGTTATGTTATATGAAAAAGTCGGGTTTGTTGAGGCTCTTGAAATATTGGCTAAACGCGTTGGTGTTGAGTTGCCTCGTCAGGATAATAAGATTTATCAGACTAAAGTTAAGTTGTATGAAATCATGAGTATGGCTGTTAAATATTTTCATGAACAAATTATTAAAGGGCCGCAGCGTAAAACCGTTATGCAGTATCTCAAGAGCCGGGGTATAACCGAGAGCGCAATTGACAAATTCAAAATTGGATATGCGCCACAGGGAGATATGTTGTCTACTTTTATGCGTAGCAAGAATTTTACTTTAGGCGAATTGGAAAAAGTTTCGCTTGTTGTTTCGCGGGGGGAGATGTATCAGGATCTTTTCAAAGACAGAATAGTCTTTCCTATAGCTGATGTTCGTGGCCGGTATGTTGCTATCGGCGCGCGAGTTTGGGGTGCACGTGAGAGTATGCCGAAGTATATTAACTCGGTAGAAAACGTTTTATATCGTAAGCGTGAGAATTTGTATGGGATAGATTTGGCTAAAGATTATATAACTAAAGAAGATTGCGTGTTTGTTGTTGAGGGGTATCTTGATGTCATTGTACCTTTTGTGAATGGAATAAAAAACATAGTAGCTTCTTCCGGGACGGCGCTTACGGATGAACAGATCGCGCTTATACGGAGATATACTAAAAATGTTGTGCTGGTCTTTGATGCGGATAAAGCGGGTCGTTTGGCTGCTCTTAGAGCGATAGATCTTTTGTTGGAAAAAGACATGAATGTTATGACGGTTACGTTGCCGGACGGGCAGGACCCGGATTCTTTGGTGCGGGAGAAGGGTGCTAAATATGTTTTGGAACTCTTCTCAAGACACGAAAGTTTTTTTGATTTTAAGTTTAAAATCCTTAAAGAGCGGTATGATCTTAAGAATATTAACGATAAAGTGGCAATAGCATCTGATATGATGGCTACTATAGATAAGATATCCAATAGTATAAAAAAACATGAATATGTGAAGAAGTTGGCTTATTTGTCAGGTATTAATGAAGAAAACTTGTATGATGAGTTAAAGAAAACATCAAAGACATCAGTAAATAAAAACTATAAAACAGATATTGCCAGTAAAAATATATTTTTAGATAAACCATGGCCTGTGACCGAAAAAGTAATTATTAAAAGTATGCTTCTTAATAAACAGGCACAGGATATTGTTAAGCAGAATCTGGATAAGGAAGATTTTTCGCATATATTGTCAAAAAAAATTGTAAGTTATTTTCTTTCAGCGGATGAGCCGGTCAATATTAAAACTGTTGAAGATAGCGAAATAAATAGTATAGCCAGTTTTATTCTCATGGATGATACTGTGCAGGTTACGACGGATATCTTCAAGGATAGCGTTCTTAAGATTAAGTCGAAAAAGATAAAGAATGTTAAAGAGAATATAAAAACTGCTATTAAAGAAGCTGAAGAGCTTGGCGATTTTGAAAAAGTTAAAAGTTTGATTGGTCAATATAGAGCAATAAAGGGTTAAGAGGAGAACAAAAAAATGATGAAGAAAAAACTATTGGAACGAAGTATTGAGCAGCTTATCACGTTGGGTAAGAAGAAAAAATTCCTGACTTATGATGAGATTAATCACTTTCTGGCAGAAGAGATTGTCGGCGTTCAGGATATGGATATGGTTTTTGATAAGCTTGATCAACAAAAAATAACTATACTTGAAGAGAAAGAGGTTGATAAATGGCAGAAAGATAAAGAGAAGAAAGAAGACGCGCCGGAGGAGACAACTTTACATGTTGATGACCCGGTTAAAATGTATCTTAAACAAATGGGGCAGATCTCCTTACTTACGCGCGAACAAGAAGTGGAATTAGCTAAGACTATAGAAAGCCGCGAGGAGAAGTTAAGAGATGAAGTTTTTTCTGCCGGATTAGCCAAGGATGTGTTTATAGATATTTCTAAAAAAATAATTGCGTGGGAAATCAATCCTGACGATTATGTTAAAGGAGAGATCAAGGATAAGGATAAAGAAATAGAGCGCATAAAAAAGTTATACAATAAAATAGTAAGGATTAAAAAAATAGATAAACAAAAAGATGTTCTGGATAGTTATAATTTTACTATAACTATTATAGAACGTATTATAGAACAAATGGTTGTCTTGTCACGCGAGTGGGATAAACTTTCCAGAAGATTATCTAAGTTGGAAAAGACACGCAAGAGTAAATCGCGTGACTCAGAACTTGGCTCTACCAAGAGACAGATGAAGAAGCTTGAGAAAGAGATGGGGTTTGGTAAAGCATCGGTTAAAGAGAGAGCCAAGAGCATACTAAAAAAACAGCTCCACTACAATCAAGCCAAGAAAACACTGGTTGAAGCTAATTTACGATTAGTTGTGAGTATAGCTAAAAAATATGTTAATCGCGGCTTGTCTTTTCTGGACCTTATACAGGAAGGTAACATAGGATTGATCAAAGCGGTAGAAAAGTTTGAATATAAAAGAGGATATAAGTTCTCTACATATGCTACATGGTGGATACGTCAGGCGATAACGCGAGCTATAGCTGATCAGGCGCGTACTATACGTATACCGGTACATATGACAGAGACGATTAATAAAATAATACGTATTTCACGATTGACTATACAGGAGAAAGGACGTGAACCGCTGCCGGAAGAATTGGCTAAAGAACTTAAGTTGCCGATAACTAAAGTTAAAGATATACTTAAAGTTTCTCAACAGCCTATTTCGATACATACACCGATAGGCGATGATGGGGATACATATTTCGGTGATTTTCTTGAAGATAAAAAGGCTGTGTCGCCGGCGAATGCTACGATTTTTTCTATGCTTAAAGAAGAATTGTCGCAGGCTTTGGAAAGTTTAACTGACAGAGAACGTAAGATCCTGAATTTACGATTTGGGATAGAGGATGGGTCGTCAAGGACATTGGAAGAAGTCGGATCGTTGTTTAAAGTCACTCGTGAGAGAATACGGCAAATAGAAGCTAAGGCTTTGCGTAAGTTGAAGCATCCAAGCCGATCACGAAGATTACAGTCGTTTCTTGAAATGACACTGTACAAAGCGAAACATTTCGGTTGATTAAGGGCATAGGGAAAAATTAAATGATAGACAAAAAACAAGTAGAATATGTGGCCAATTTAGCAAAAATAGCCATTTCTGAGGAACAAGCGCAAAAACTTGGGCATCAGATGGCGGATATTGTAGGCTATATTGACAAACTTTCTGAAGTTGATGTTGATCAAATTGAACCTTTGAGAGCTGTTAATGAGAGTTTTAACGTTTGGCGTGAGGATGTAACTAAAAGGATATTTGATCTTGAACGTATTAAGGCCAATATGCCGGAAAGTGACGGAGATAGTTTTAAAGTGCCTAACGTTATTTAGGGAATTTTAATCTGGGGGTATTTGTGGATATATGTTTTCTCACTGCCTGTGAGTTGGCGCGTAAGATAAGAGATGAAAAACTTGCAAGTGCCGATATATTTCAATCTTTTAGCAAACGGGTGTTAGAATACGATAAGAATATTAATAGTTTCGTGGAATGTTATGATAAACCGATATATGAAACTAAAGCCGGTTCATCAGAGCTATGCGGTGTACCTATTGCTATAAAAAATAATATATGTATCGAAGGTAGAGAGATTAATTGTTGTTCCAATATACTTAAAGGGCATGTAAGCGCCTACGATGCTACTGTAATAAAAAAAATCAAAAGTGCCGGACTTAATATTCTCGGTACTACCAATATGGATGAGTTCGCTTTTGGCTCGTCAACGGAAACTTCTGCTTATGGTATTACTTGTAATCCGTGGGATATAACACGTGTGCCGGGCGGGTCAAGCGGAGGGTCTGCCGCGGCTGTAGCGGCTAGACTTGTGCCGTTTGCTTTAGGTTCGGATACAGGCGGGTCTATACGTCAACCTGCCTCTTTTTGCGGTGTGGTCGGCTTTAAACCCAGTTACGGCAGAGTTTCAAGGTTTGGGCTTGTCGCGTTTGGATCCAGCCTTGATCAGATAGGGACATTGACAAGAGATTTTTCTGATTGTGCCGATTTACTTAATATTATTTCTGGGCCTGACGGGTTTGATGCTACATTATCGGATGTCAAGGTGCCGGATTTTAGGCAGTATTTAAGAAAAGATTTTTCCGGTTTAACGGCAGGTGTGCCGATTGAGTTTTTTGAAGAAGGGATAAATCCGCAGGTTAAAAATGCTGTTGAAGAAGCGATTAATCTGTTGAAAGATAACAGGGTTAGGATCAAACCTATATCTTTACCACATACAAAATATTCCATTGCGACATATTATATAATAGCGTCATCGGAAGCAAGCTCTAATTTGCAGAGATTTGACGGCATACGCTATGGATTGCGGGTTGCTTCAAATAACCTAGATGATATATATAAGAAAACCAGGCAGGCTGGGTTTGGTGATGAAGCCAAACGCAGAATATTTTTAGGGACATACAGTCTTTCCAGTGGTTACTATGATGCGTATTATATGCGTGCGCTTAAAGTTCGCAGGTTGATACAGGAAGATTTTAAAAATGTTTTTGATGATGTGGATGTTATCATTACGCCGACTTCACCTACAACTGCTTTTAAGGTGGGCGAAAAAAGCGATCCGCTCAGTATGTATCTATCTGATATTTATACCATCTCGACTAATCTTGCGGGGCTTCCTGCGGTATCGCTACCTTGCGGATTTGATGATCAGGGATTGCCTATAGGTATGCAGTTTATCGGTAAAAGTTTTCATGAAGGAGACATCATACGGCTGGGGTATTCGTATCAAAATTTGACGGAGTATAATCGTAAAGCACCAGTGTTAAATTATGAATAATGAATTTGAAACTGTTATAGGCCTTGAAGTCCATGTACAGCTTAAAACTAAGTCAAAGATATTTTGCGCGTGTTCTACGGAATTTGCCTGTGCGCCTAATACTAATATTTGCCCCATATGTTCGGCGTATCCCGGCGTGTTACCGCTTTTTAATAAAAAAGTATTGGAACTTGCTGTTCGTACGGCAGTAGTACTGAATTGTTCGGTTAACGATAGAATATATTTTGAAAGAAAAAATTATTTTTATCCGGATTTGCCTAAAGCCTATCAAATATCGCAATATAAAAAACCGCTTGGTGAAAACGGGTGGCTTGAGATATCTTCAGGAAAAAAAATAGGTATTACACGCGCGCATCTTGAAGAAGACGCGGGTAAGTTGGTTCATAAACAAGGATATTCGTTGGTTGATCTTAATCGTACGGGTATACCGCTATTAGAGATAGTTTCTGAGCCTGATATTTCTGACCCGCAGGAAGCTTTTGATTATTTGACGTATCTTAAATTAATATTGCAGTATATTGAAGTTTCTGATTGTGATATGGAAAAAGGGTTTTTAAGATGTGATGCGAATATATCTACAAGAAAAAAGGGTGAAAAACAGCTCGGAGTTAAAGTTGAGCTTAAGAATATGAATAGTTTTAGAGGTGTGCGTGATGCACTGTTTTATGAAGAGAAAAGACAGCGTGAGGTGCTTTCTTCAGGCGGCAAGATATTTCAGGAAACGAGATTGTGGGATGTTGATAAGTCCAAAACAATAGTTATGCGCACAAAAGAAGAAGCACATGATTACAGATATTTTCCTGAACCGGATCTTTTAGATTTTTATGTCCATAACGAATTGATAGATGCACAATTGGAATTTATACCGGAGTTGCCGCTTTCAGCTAGAAGCCGCTTGTTAGGAGATTATGGTCTTTCTGAAAAAGATATTGATGTTTTAATTGCTAATAAATCTATGTTAAGGTTTTATGAAGATGTGTATAATAAAGCTGATGATAAACGAAAGTTGACTAACTGGTTTCTGGGGCCTTTTTTGGAGCAGATAAACAATTTGCCTAAGGGCTTTTCTGATGTAACAATTAGTGTTGATAATTTTGTTAAAATCGTAAATTATTTTTGTGCAGGAAAAATAAATAATGTTGCGGCAAAGAAAGTTTTATCCGAAAGTTTGACTACAGACAAAGACCCTGATGAAATCATAAAAGAAAAAAACCTTTTGCAAATTTCCGGTACGAACGAGTTGGAGTGTGTTGTTGATAGAGTCATCTCTGAAAATTCAGCCGCGGTCGGTGAATACCTTAACGGTGCGGATAAGGCGATGCAGTTTCTTATAGGGCAGGTGATGAAAGAAACCAAAGGTAAAGCTAACCCGCAGGTTTCAAGGGCATTGATTGAAGAGAAGATAAAAAAATGATGCTTGGCGGATGTGCATTTAGCATAAAAAAACACGTTATTTTAATCTATAGGGGGGAGTAAATGAGAAAGAGATTTGTAAGTTTTTCCATTGTTTTATTAGGTCTTTTGATTTCGTGCGTGTCGGGTTATTCGATTGGCCGTGACAGAGATAAGGTATATCAGGAACTTGACTTGTTTGCGGAAGCGATGGCTGTGGTTGAAAAACGTTACGCTGAAGATGTTTTGCCTAAAGAGTTGGTCTATGGTGCTGTAGAAGGGATGTTGATGTCGCTTGACTCATATAGTCAGTTTCTTAAGCCGGAAGATCTTAAAGATCTTATGGTTGATACAGAAGGAAAATTTGGCGGGTTAGGGATAGAGATTACCTTGCGGAATAAATTGCTTACAATAGTATCACCCATCGAAGATACTCCGGCCTGGCGTGCGGGTCTCCAGGCAGGGGATATTATTGTTAAGATAGACGGTGCGATAACTGAAAATATAACACTTCAGGAGGCTGTAGATAAAATGCGCGGCGAGCCGGGTACTAAAGTTAATATTACTGTATTACGTGAGTCAGATCGTTCGTTAAGCGAATATACCATAGAACGGGCAATAATAAAGCTGCACGATATTAAACGAGCCATGATGCTTGATGATGGAATAGCTTATGCCAGAATATCGGATTTTCGTGAACGTACGTCCAAGGATCTACTTTTGAAACTTAAAGAATTAAGCGCGGAAGGTATGCGGGCGCTTATCCTTGATGTACGTAATAACCCTGGCGGGTTATTGAATTCGGCCGTTGATATTTCAAGCCTTTTTGTAGAAAAAAATGGGGTTATTGTCTCAACTAAATCCCGTTCAGAGAGCGAAGAGGTTTTTAAGGCAAAGGGTGGCGATAAATTTCTAGATATTCCTGTTGTTGTGTTGATCAATAGGGGAAG
The DNA here is from genome assembly GCA_028703535.1 of Candidatus Omnitrophota bacterium. Taxonomy (GTDB): domain Bacteria; phylum Omnitrophota; class Gorgyraeia; order Duberdicusellales; family 4484-171; genus JAQVMQ01. The sequence continues at coordinate 54,187 of JAQVMQ010000002.1, forward strand.
CGCGTCAGGCAGTGAGATTTTGGCTGCCGCGTTGCGTGAAAATAATCGGGCAGTTTTACTTGGAGAGACTACGTTTGGGAAAGGATGTGTGCAGACAGTAATGCCGCTTAGTGACGGTTCGGCACTGAAATTAACTACTTCGAAATATTACACACCGTCAGGAGAAAGTATACATGAAAAAGGAATTGCGCCGGATATTGAAGTTGAATATAAAAAGTTAGAGGTTGAGAAAAATGTCTTTGACGAAGTTAAAGAAAAAGAAGAAAAAAATGATAAACTGGTTAACGAAACGGCTAAATCGACAGATGATATAAAAGAAGTTTCCCAAGATGAGGCTGATAGTTTCCCGGCGGATGAATTTAATTATAGAGCAGATTACCAGATATTACGTGCTATGGATTTGTTGCGCGGACTTTTAGTTATATCTTCATCAGAAAAAGGACATATCAAAGTAGCGCAGGGACAAGAGTAGTGTTATGTATACTTTAGGGATTGAAACATCATGTGATGAGACATCTTGTGCTGTTTTATATAACAGAAAGGTTTTGTCTAATGTAACGATTTCATCTTTAAAGGAACATGCTAAATATGGCGGGGTAGTTCCGGAGATAGCAACACGGGCGCATTTACGTAATATAAATGTTGTTACTCGAGAAGCTGTTAAAAAAGCGGGTCTAGCCTTTAAAAAAATAGACTTAATTACGGTAACGGCCAACCCGGGGCTCATCGGTGCTTTGTTGGTCGGCTTCAATTATGCTAAGTCTCTTGCGTTATCTTTAAATAAACCGTTTATAGGGGTTAATCATTTATATGCTCATATTTTTTCATCTTTTCTGGATCGTACGGAACCTATTACTTTTCCTTTTTTAGGGGTTGTACTATCAGGAGGGCATTCGGATATTTATTTGATTAAAGATTTTGATAAGATCAAAGTTATCGGTAAAGCAACTGACGACGCGTGCGGTGAGGTATATGATAAGATTGCCCGTGCGTTTGGCATGGGCTATCCTGGTGGTAAGGTAATAGATGATATGTTTGATACTCGTTATAAGGATACGATACCTTTTAAATGCGGCCGCCGAGGGTTTGATTTGAGTTTTAGCGGTATAAAAACAGCAGTTTTATATAAAGGCAAAGAGTTTTCCTCTGATTTGCGACTAACAGAAATAGATAGGATAAGTATATTATCTTCTTTCCAGAACGCGGTTGTTAACACTATTATTAAAGTAGTTTCAGATGCCTCAGGAAAATATAATATAAGGCATTTAGTGTTTGGAGGAGGTGTCTTGGCCAATAAGTATCTTAGGATGAGATTGCATGATGAGTTCTCGAGTTTTAAGCTTGATCTTCCTCCTTTAAAATATACCGGAGATAATGCTGCGATGGTTGCGGGATTAGGGTTTTGCTTGTATAATAAAAAAGGTTTTGTAAGTAAGGTGTCATTAAAAGCTAAGGCTAGGTAATTTATGCTTGATACAAATACTATTGTAAGAATGAGCGTTGCTTTTTTATTGGGCAGTATTATAGGGATTGAGCGGCAAAAGAAAGGACGATTTGCCGGATTACGTACACATATACTTGTATGTATGGGCTCAACGTTAATAATGCTTGTTTCTGTAAAGATACATGACCTTCATAATGGGCTTGTGCCGGTTGATCCAAGCAGAATAGCAGCCGGTGTTGTTACGGGTGTGGGTTTCTTAGGGGCAGGTACTATTATGCATAGTTCCAGTTCAGACAAAATACGCGGATTAACAACTGCTGCGAGTATATGGATGAGTTCCGCTATCGGTCTGGCGGTTGGAATAGGTTTTTATGATGCCGCGGTTATCGGTACGTCAATGACATATCTTTGTTTATCTTTGTTGAAGAAAACAGAAGAGAAGATATAATATAAACGGGAACGAGAGATTCTTAGCACTATTTAAGGAGGTGCCCGTATGGTAAAGAAAAAAGATTTTGATGAAAAAATACTTGATGTTAATGCGGCTATGCAGGGCAGTCTGGTTTTTTCAGATCCGGTGAATTTAAGAATAAATGGTAAATTTGAGGGGAATTTAACGTCAAAAGGTACGTTACTTATAGGTGAACAAGCTGACGTTAGTGCTAAGATTATCGGTGAGATTGTTGAGATTTCAGGAAAGGTTAAAGGCACTATAAAAGCCAGTAAGTACATAGCGCTTAAGGCGACTGCACAGGTATATGCCGATATTGATACTCCGGCTTTATCTATGGATAAAGGCTCCGTGTTTAATGGTAAGTCTGTTATGTCGCAAGGTAAAATGACATTAAATGAACTTTCCGAGTATTTGTCTGTTGAGGAAGATAAAATTATGGAATGGGTGGATAATGGACGTATACCAGCTGATAAAATGGACAATAATTTAGTTTTTGACAGAAAAGATGTTGAAGTCTGGATTAGCCGTAATACTTGACATTCGGTCAAGTATTAAACGAAGCTCCGCGGGTTAAAGTCTTTGTTTTACACATATGATAAACGCGGTGCTAAATCCCGAACATACTTATATATAGTCTAAAAAACTGCGTTTTATAGTTTCGTGATAAGATGCAAAGAGAGGAATTGGAAATGGTGTGGGGTAAAGAAAAAGTTAAACGTAAAGGGTTGTCACAGGATAAAAAATTTATAACAACACGTGATGTTTCGCATATACTTAAAGTAACGGAAAAAGAAGTTATAGATTTTGCTAATATGGGACTTATACCGCATGTTAAAATAGGCGGTGAATTTTTACGTTTTAAGCGTGAGGATATACTCAAAGTTAAAGAAGAGATAAATAAAAAATATAATATTTCGCAGATACATACGGATAGATTCGAAAGTTTAAAAGAGTTTTTGTATTTTAATGATTTTTATATTATATCTTTTTTTATAATAGTTTTTTTACTTTGGGCTGTCGTTAAGGATATCACTTTTTTACCTGCTGCAAATTAGCAATATAGCTCTTTAATCTATGCTGCTAATTTCTTTATGTCGTTAGACTATATTGAAAGTCGCGGACTTTAGTCAGTGTGATTAAATTGATATTGGATGTTGCTTATAGCGGATGTAGGAAAGACGATTTGGCTATTGAACTTTTACTTGAAAAAGTATATCTTTAGTGTAAAATCAAGGCTTCTGCTATTTTTCTTCTAGGCGGCGTAGCTCAGTCCGGTTAGAGCGAACGGCTCATACCCGTTGTGTCGGTGGTTCAAGTCCACTCGCCGCCATTTAAAATGCAAACATATAGTTTCACTTTTATTTTAAATGGCACTGAGCTGGTGCGAAGTGCGTTTTATATCTAATGTTAAATATATAGTTTTTCCTTTTCCCGATTCGCTTCGCTCTCGGGACCGGCCTTAATGTTTATATGTAAGTCGCCGGATTTTTCCCGATTCATTTCGTTTCTCGGGACCAGCTAATCATTTAAATTATGGTTGCTGGAAATGGCACTGAGCTGGTGCGAAGTACCTTTTATGCTAATGCAAACATATAGTTTCACTTTTATTTTAAATGGCACTGAGTTGGTGCGAAGTACCTTTTATGCTAATGCAAACATATAGTTTTACCTTTCCCGATTCGCTTCGTTTCTTAAAACCTATCCAAATCTTTATACATAAGTTATCTGGCTTCACCTACACATCAAAATCAATAGTTACTAACGACTACCCGCCACACCATTATTTTATTTAGGCGGATCGGACTTAGGCTGAGGCGGAACGACTCTGGAAACCTTTATTCATTATCTAGCCAGTTCCGTGAATACAATGAACGGAAAGTGACTACCAACTAATTAGAGCGTGACCGCAAAGCATCTCTCGCAATATATTCAGTAGTGGCCCTGCTTGTCTGCGCCCTTTTCTTTATATTTCATATTGTCCTATTATTTTTTGTAATTTTATATTGTTTCGTGCGGAGACATGGGTTGCCCTATAGTACATTTTGTTCATTGCCCACTGTTGCTGGTAATTTGTCAACAGTCAATTATGGGTTTAATTTTTAATGTAAAAACTTGTAAAATACTGTTTTATGCTCTTGTTTGTTGTTATAATATCTGGGATAATTGATACATGAAGACAAGGATACTAAACAGAAGAATGAAAAAAGGTGTATTATTAGTATTTCTGCTGGCTATTATTACTTTTTTCTTGGGTATTTCCAGTGTATTTTTTATAAGAAATTTCAGTGAATTTAATTTAGCGAAAAGACAGCAAAATGGGATGGGTGCTTTTTATGCTGCTGAGGCAGGCATTTCCTATGCATATTGGGAAGCTGCCCGTGCAGGGTTTTGCTGGTATACGCATCTTGATAATCAGACACCGGTTTCGGGGTTGAGATCTGGTTGGATTAACTCTGATTCAGGCGGTAGTAGTGTTTTTATCTATGGTGATGTACCTATAAAGTATGATGATGCCAAAATAGATGAGGACGGGTATTATGTAGTTAAAGATAAGAATTTTAAAGTTAAAGCGTATCCTGAAAAGCGTGACGGTGAATATACCGGAGTAATTGTCGTAGTATCACAAGGAGAGGTCGACGGTATTAAGAGAACACTTGAATATAGACTTGGTCAGCAATCAGCTTATCAGTATTTTTTCTTTTTTCCTGGGAATTACACCTTTGGTTCAGCGACGTATAATGGCCGTAATTATGGCGGCATGCATGTTAACGGTAATGTACGGTTTAATGGGACCTTGAGTCTTAAGTATTTAACTGAATTTACTGCCAGTGGATTTTTGTATTATTATAACGGGGTTCGCCCTAATATGACATCTTCTAGCAGTACAAATTACAACACTTCGCTTGCAAGTGTCGCAGGTTTAAGTAGTTATTTCTACGGATCGAATTATTATCTTTTTTCGGATTGTTATACTTATTTTTATACAGGTAATATGAAGGATTCAAGTACACAGAAAAGGGTAACGCTTATTTATTTGGATGATGACCTATATCCCGGTTCTGAGTGGAGTTTTGACGCGTATTCAGGTAGTTCTGATGGTACAAGCTTTAAGTATGATATAGGAGAAGAAGATCTCAAGAACCTGGCTATTCGTGAGTTAACAAAGGCGTCTGGTGAAGGTTATTCCGGATACACTGCGTTGTTTGATAGTAGTAATAATATCGAAATAACCGTTGATGGGGAGTATGTGACTTATAATGAAGCAACTGCTTTTGAAAAATTATATGCGGCTGAACGTTCGGGAACGGATGTTGATTGGGACAGTTTTTGGTCTAATTGGAAGTCAAATCATAGTGATGACTATTCGTCTTATGCCAGCCAAGGTCTTATATCTGATGATGGGTTGGATTGGGAGCGCAGGTTTTTTCAGGCGGCGTATAACTGGAGCGATCTTATATATTCTTCATCGGGGTCATCAATTGTTTACCGGAATCTTGACTGGATATCTGATATGTATTATGGAGATAATAGGCTTGATAGGGACGGAGATTATGAACTTGCATATGCAGAAAATGAAGCTAACGCTAATCAGTATTTTTTGAATACTCAATATCAGGCTGAAGGGTTTGAAAATTTTTTAGTTACTAATAATTTGGACGAAGAAGGGAAGTATCAGACTTATGTCGCGGAAGCTAGTACTGGCGGCAAGTATGTAGATACAGGCGATATTCTGAGTTCTTACACGGACACCAATTCATTAAAAGAAAAAGCAAAAGATGGCGGAATATATATAGGCTGTGACGGCGATGACGAATATGACGCGTGGAAAGAAGAGCTGGAAGAGACATCGTCTTCGTTGGAAGATTGTCAGGGTTATATAGAAGATATTAAAGAGTATCTTGAAGTTTATGGCGGGACAGGTTCGTGGATAGAAACATGGTTGACTAGTTATCTTAGTACATATGAAAAAAAGGTAGAAAGTTTAGCAATTGAGTTAGAGGATTTAAAAGAAAATGAACCTATTATGTCAGTCTATGATTTGTCAAAATATAAAGATTTTATAACTGAAAAAGAATTTTATAATATGACTAATCCTAACACGGATTCTTCCGGAAATTATATACCTAGCAAAGTCTATAGTATAGACGTTAATAAAATTATAGAAGCACAGGATGATGGTAATTTATCAGGGTTTAACGGCATAATTTATGTTGACTTGAGCAGTAAATATCTTTGGGAGGATGATACAAATTATTCGGGTGGTAATGCTGAATGTGTTATGCTCGAAAACGCGGAACGTTTGCCTGATGGAGGCTTGAGTATAGTTACGCCTAACAATGTTATTATAAAAGGTAATTATAATCTGGATGCTGAAGGGGATAAAGAAAAAAATCGTGAAGAGGATCCCGCAACGGTTTTAAATAATGCCATAAAAAGTAAAGCGTATCTTACAAGCTATTCTGATTATGAATGGCAGCCGTCAGAAATAATAACGAATCGTTATGTGTATACTGTCTCTACGGATTATCCGGAACCGTCATATATGCCGTTATGCAATAGTTATGCGCAGGAATATGTTGAAGAAAATAGCAGCCAATATGTTGATTATGATTTTGTGAATAACCAGTATTATCCGACCGATGATTGGGTTCCAACTGCCAGTAGCATAGTAGTCGGTAATCCTAAACTGTCTGATTGGTTTAATTATTATTATGATGGCGTTGTGCCGGACCAGTTTTCAACTGACTGGGTAAATGCTAACTGGAACAGTACGACAGTATATTCTATGGACACAGACGGTGATGGAGAGCCAGATAAGTATATTTTAGGTAGTGATTTGACGTCTGCTGTACAAAATGCTATAGGCACTGCTTATTCTTCTGCGTTTGCATATGATACTATCCATGGCGTTGGAGGGGATGATGACGATACTCCGTCGAGGACTAATATTGTGAGAGATAATCATGTTTATAATACAGCAATAGTTTCACCTTACGATGTTAATTGCTACTCTTTGGAGTATTGGAGTGGCGCGACAAGTATTATTAATGGGGCATTTATACAGCTGCCTTTGGACAATAAAGAAAAGATTCCTTCGGGAGCTAAATATTCGAGATATAACAATCCTTCGCGGCAGCTTAATTATGAGTCGCGTTATGGAAAAAACGCTAATCCTGAGGACCGGCCGAATGCGAATCTTACGTTTGGATGTGAATCGTCATGGCGAGAGGTATCAAATGATGTATTCTAAAAAATCTTTTACATTTATAGAGATCATGGTGGCGACTTTATTGTTTGCCATTGTTTTAGGGCCGATGATTTTCTCTATAGGAATGTTTAACAAGTTGGCACGGATATCTAACGATTTTTCTGTTGTGTCGTTGGCGGCGCAAAGTAAGATAGATGAGATGTCAGTTTATGACTATAGTCAGTTAGCGAATGATTTTGATAATGAGACTTTTGATGTGCCAGGCCTAAATAATCCGTCAGATGGAAGTGAGAATGGGCTTATTGAGGTCGAGGAAAGTAATGGGTTATATGATGTTAAGGTAACTATTTCGTGGTCGTCTATGGGGAGAGATTATTCGCGGACGTTCAATACGACTTTCGTTTTGAAAGGATAAGATTTTATGTTTTTAAAGAAAAGTTTTACTTTGACAGAGTTAATGATAGGTATGGTTATTTTTCTAGTTTTTGTTTTGACTATTACAGGGCTGATGTTTTTTGGGCAAAATTCTTTATTGAGAAATAATAATTTTTTGGATAGTTTACAGAGTAGCAGAAATGGGATAGACAGGCTTGTTAAAGAATTAAAATTATCGAGATTTGAAAAAATAGCTATATCCGGTACAGGAGAAAGTGCAGCCGCAGACACAATAATTACCTTCCAAATACCTATTAACGATTTTGATGGGACTCTTAGCGTTTCATCAGGAGAGATTGTTTGGGGTGATGGGGATACTTCCGGACGGTGGATATCTTATTATGTCGATAATAAGATGCTTCTGAGGGAATCCTATTCTTCTGTTGCCGCTTCATCTAAGGATGTTGTAATAGTTGCGCGGAATATAGAGAATATACTTTTTTCTAGGGATAGTAATGGGGAAAAACTAATTGAAGTAGATATTTTTATGACTGATGGTGTATCACGTTCATTTATTGTTTCGCCAAAGAATTAAAAAGGGGTAGGTAGTTTTTTAACTGATTTTGTCGTGGATATCTTTTTAGCTCACATTTTCAATGTTGTTGTAAATGCGAAGTTGATGTAGCTGTTGATCTTTCAAGCCTTAAAAAATCCAATAATTTGTGCTATAATAATTTTCTAATATAAAAAACGTGCAGAATGATGTGATTTTAAAAAGGCGGTGATTATGGAGTTAAAGGCAGGGATTTTTGATCTAGACGGAGTGATAGTCAATACAGTTAAACTGCATTTTGGCGCGTGGCAGAAAATGTTTTCTGAGTATGGCCGCCAATTTAGTTTCGAGGATTATAAGGATAAAGTTGACGGTATTCCACGGATAGATGGGGCTAGGGCGATTTTATCCGAACTTTCAAAAGAGGACCTGGTGTTAGCTGCTGATAAGAAACAAGGTTATTTCCTTGAGTTACTTAAAAGCCAGGGAGTTGTTGTCTATGATTCAACGGTTAAACTTATTAAAGACATTAAAGGCGCTGGTATAAAAACAGCCGTTATCTCTTCGAGTAAAAATTGTAAACCTATTTTGGAAAAAGCCGATCTTATAGATTTGTTTGATGTTATTTTTACTGGTAATGATGTCGCGCCGGGACGTGGTAAGCCGCATCCTGATGTTTTTCTTAAAGCCGCTGAGTTCTTTGGGTTCCAGCCTTGTGAGTGTATTGTTTTTGAGGATGCAGTTTCAGGTATTGAAGCGGCTGTCGCCGGTAATTTTAAGTGTATTGGGATAGATCGTTATTCTGCTCCGGAAAGATTGGCAAAATCGGATATTGTGGTTAATGATTTGAGTGAGATTGATTTAGATAAATTAAGGGGATTGTTTTAATGGATATTAAAACATGCCTGGTGTGGTTAGAACATGAAGATGTTAACAAACTAGATGGCTTTATACAAGAATGCCAGACCAATGGTGTTAATGTCAAAATAATAGAAGGTTTTGAAAGATTTTTTAATATAGATATTTTATCTGCTGATTTTAATTTGTTTTCTCAATATTTGTTGGGGCTTGATATAAAATTTTCTGAAACTTTTATTATTACGGATTCACTTTATCCTGTTAAACTTTCAAGAGGCAGTGGCATTAAAGGTATACTTTCTGTCATCAAAGATGACAACACAGCAGCTTTTGCCTGTGGCGCTGATCTTGCGTGTCGTTTTCCTGGCGATATTAGTTTTGATGATGTGAGATGTGTTTTTGATTTTAAACCGCCGTTGTTGGATGATGCGTGGGAATCAAAAAAGATTGATTTACAGAACAGAGGTAATGTAAAATTCAATCCTAAGAGGTTCATGAACGCTGACATGGTCTTCAATTCTGATAAACCGGTAGCATTTTTTTTCGATTATGACGGAACGCTGACACCGATTGTTGAGCGTCCTGAATGGGCAAAAATATCCGCGGATATGCGGGATAAGATTAAAAAAATTTCTGATAGACATAAAGTTGCGGTTGTTAGCGGGCGGATGCGTGAGGATGTCGAAAGATTACTTAAAATTGATAATATTTTCTATGCCGGGAGTCATGGTTTTGATATTTCCGGGAAGAATTTTTCTTTTATCTTGCCTCAAGCGAAGAAGCTTTTACCGGTTATCGCAAGTATTACAGCGGACCTTAAAGATGAGCTAGCAGGGATAGATGGGATAATTATTGAAGAAAAAAAATTTAGCGTTGCTATACATTATAGACTTGTTGATAAACAATATTTTCCGGTCATAACGGAAATTGTCAGCAAGATGGTGAGGTCTTTTGAGGATTTGCGGATGATGAGAGGCAAGATGGTTTTTGAGATATTGCCGAAATTTGATTGGAATAAAGGTAAGGCTGTGCAGTCTATAATGAGTAAGCTGGGGATAAACTGGGATGACTATAATGTGGTGTACTTCGGGGATGATACAACTGATGAAGATGCTTTTCGTGTTATGTCAGGCCGCGGGTTTGGTTTTTTAGTATCGCCTTTTGAAATTTGTTCATCTGCGGAATTTAGGCTTAGGTCGGTTGATGATGCGGAGAGATTGTTTGAAGTGATCTTAGATAATGGGAGAAGATGATGTTTGGCGATCATGAAGTTCAGGCTTATCCTTGGCGGCTTGTATATTCGAGGTTTGAACCGTCACAGGAACGTCTTCGCGAAGTCTTATGTACTCTAGGGAATGGTTATTTGGGTACGCGCGGTGCCGCGCCCGAATCAGCTGTTTCTGATTCTAAGATACATTATCCGGGCACATATATAGCGGGTGTTTTTAATAAGTTGGCAACTGATATCGCCGGCCGTAGTATTTATAACGACGATATGGTTAACTGCTCAAACTGGATGTTTATTTCTTTTAAGATAGGTGATGGCTCATGGTTTTGCCCTTCAACCTGTAGGATATTATCATATAGACAGGAACTTAATATGAAAGACGGTGTGCTTTTAAGAAAAATACGTTTCCAGAATTATAAAGGACAGCGTACGGTTGTTGAAACACGAACTATTGCGCATATGCAAAATCCGCATATATGTGCCATTGAATATAAAATTATACCTGAAAATTATAGCGAAATTATTACGGTTAGGACGATGCTTGACGGTGCTGTTGAAAACAACGGTGTTGAACGGTATCGGCAACTTAATTCTAAACACCTTAAAGCTAACGCTATAGGCCGTTTTAGCAGTAACGGTGTTTTTCTTTCTATGCGGACTAATCAGTCACGTATTGAAATTGCGCAGGCTGAGAAAATAAAAGTTTTTTGTGACGGCAATGAACTTAAGACTAGAATACGTCCGATAACAAGAAGATTACTTCAAGGCAAGGCGCGGATAGGACAGGAATTTAGGATAATGGTTCAGCCGGGAAAAACCTATTCAGTTGAAAAATGTGTAACTATTTATACGTCACGTGATGCCGGTATTAAGAATCCACTGGCTGTTGCTGTTGACCTGGCTAAGAATAGTTTGCCGTTTAATTTTTTGGCTGAGACACATAAAAAAACATGGAACGATATTTGGCAAAAATGTGATATACAGATTGATGGTGATGTTTTTTCACAGATGGCGGTACGCTTTCATATTTATCATTTGTTGCAAACCGCTTCGCGGCATAATATTAATATAGATTCAGCCGTTCCTGCGCGCGGGCTGCATGGCGAAGCGTATAGGGGGCATATTTTTTGGGATGAGATATTTGCTTTTCCGTTTTATAGCATGCATGTTCCCGAGGTTTCTAAAGCGTCGTTTATGTACAGATATAAACGTTTGAATAAGGCTAGAGAGTATGCAAAAAACAATGGATATAAAGGCGCTATGTTCCCGTGGCAGAGCAGTATGACGGGAGAAGAAGAAACTCAAGAATTACATCTAAATCCTTTGTCTGGAAGGTGGGGTGTGGATTTAAGCCGTCGGCAAAGACATGTTTCTTTTGCTATAGCGTATAATATATGGCAATATTATAAGATTACCGGTGATATTAATTTTATGCGAAAATTTGGTATTGAGCTTTTTCTTTCTATCGCACAATTTGCGGCTAGTCTAACTAAGTATAGCATTTTAACAGGGAGATATTCTACTTACGGTATTATGGGGCCTGATGAGTTTCATGAGAAAAATCCCGGCACAAAAAAACCAGGGCTTAAGGATAACGCGTATACTAATGTTATGATAGTCTGGGTTCTGTGCAAAGCAAAAGAATTGTTAGATACATTATCTGTGCAAAATAAAGAGAAATTGAAGAAGAAATTGGATATCACTGATAAAGAGATTAGGAGATGGGAGGATGTAACTGAAAAAATGAATATTGTTATCGATGATAATAATATTATAAGTCAATTTGACGGATATTTTGCGTTAAAAGAGCTTGATTGGAAAGCATATACAGCTGAGTATGGGAATATTAAGCGTATGGATAGGATATTAAAGGCTGAAGATAAATCGCCGGATGAATATAAGGTTGCAAAACAAGCGGATACTTTAATGCTTTTCTATCTTTTTAATTTTAGTGAATTAAGGTCAATATTTTCTAAGCTTGGTTATAATTTGAAAGATGATTCGCTGCGAAAGAATTATGATTATTATGAGAAACGTACATCGCATGGTTCTACACTAAGCAAAGTGGTGCATGGGTTTCTTGCCCATAAATTAGGCCGCTCAAAGGCTTCGTGGGATTGGTTCCAGTCGGTATTGCAATCTGATGTATATGATACTCAAGGCGGGACTACTCCTGAGGGGATACATGTGGGGGTTATGGGCGGGTCTATAGATATTGTTCTGAGAAGGTATTTGGGTGTGGATGTTACGGGGGAAATAGTTAAATTTGCACCGCAAGTTCCCCGTTCGTGGAAAAAAATTACTACAAAAATTCGATATAGAGATTTCTGGATAACGGTTTGGGCCGATACGCAGCAGATAAAAGTTATTGTTGATGCGTTCCAAAATGATCCCAAAACCGTTTTGGCGGTTGAGATTAATGGGAAAATACATGATCTGGGCATGGGAAAGAGTTATTCCTTTTCCTTAAATTAAGATATAAAGTGATTTTATATATATGAAATCAAAATAATTATATCTTTGTTTATTGTGAGAGATATTCATAAAACGTATAGAGAGATAAAAAATATAGTTACTGTTATTACTAAGTCAAAATGTTGATCTTTTACCACGTGAAAATGTTAAGTTTTAGCTTTTGCATAATTCACACTTTCTTTAGCCTAGAATATCTTTTTTACATTTCGAGTATTGCTCGAAATGTAAAGTTAAAGGATAAATCTGGAGAATTAATTAGCAAAAAGGGGTGTCTGTCCCTTTTAAATAAAAGCTCTTTAATTTGACAAAACCCCTCAAAAGTAATTCTTTTTATCTGCCGCGCCCTTAGCGTAAGGGGGGTACTATGTCTCTTCCTATTCCCAGCCCAAAGTATATATTTACTTGATTAAAGGCGTGTCTTGTGGTAAAGTAACTGCGGTTTTTACTTTTTTGCTGGGATTTGTCCTTCTTACCGGCGCAAAAAAGTTTGAGATATTCTTATTTATTATATAAATGAAGGCGGTGGCTATATGGAGAAAAACACATTCTTAAAAGAACGTTTAACAGTAGAAAATTATGAAAAACTTGTCGATTTGAAAAATGACAAAATATTGGAATTTTTGAGCCGTTATATTGAGATATGTAACCCCAAGACAGTATTTGTGAGAACAGATTCTCCGCGAGATGTAGAATATATAAGAAATAAAGCATTATTTTTGGCAGAAGAAGATGCTCTTTTTTTACCAAATCAAACTATACATTTTGATGCGCCTAACGATCAGGCGCGCGATAAGAAAAATACACGGTATTTCATAAACGAAGCTAATAAAAATAGACATTTTATTAATAAAATATCCAGAGAAGACGGCGAAGCTGAAATGGAAAAGGCTTTTAGGGATATAATGAAAGAAAAAGAGATGTATATAAGCTTTTTTTCTTTAGGGCCTGTAGATTCAGAGTTTTCTATTTTAGCACTCCAAATTACGGATTCCGCGTATGTCTGCCACTCAGAAGATTTACTTTATAGGCCGGGGTATGAGTCTTTCAAGAAAAATCCAAAAGCAGATTTTTTTAGATTTATTCATAGTGCGGGCGAACTTGTGAATAATGTCAGTAAGAATATAGATAAGCGTCGGATTTATATAGATTTAGACGAGGACCTGGTATATAGTGTAAATACTCAATATGCTGGTAATACGGTAGGACTTAAAAAATTAGCGTTACGGTTGGCTATACAAAAAGCTATTTCTGAAGATTGGTTAGCTGAGCATATGTTTGTAATGGGTGTTAAGAATGAAAAAGATGAAAAGGCCTATTTTTGTGGTGCGTTTCCCAGCATGTGCGGTAAAACTTCGACAGCTATGCTACAGGGAGAAACAATTGTAGGCGATGATATAGCTTATCTGCGTAAGCGTAATGGTGAAGTTTATGCGGCTAATGTTGAAAGAGGGATATTCGGAATAATAAAAGATGTTAATGCCAAAGATGATGAGCTGTTATTTAAAGCGTTGACTCAGGATAATGAGATCATTTTTTCAAACATTCTGGTAGATGAAAAAAATGTGCCGTATTGGATAGGCAAACAGCCGGATTTACCACATAAAGGCAGGAATTTTTTTGGTGAGTGGATGCCTGGGACAACAGATAATGAGGGTAACGAAATTTTATTATCGCATAAAAACGCAAGATATACGATTAAGTTAGATATACTTGATAATGTTGATGATAAGTTGGAAGATAAAAACGGAGTTAAAGTCAGCGGGATAATTTATGGTGGACGCGATTCCTCTATTTCTGTGCCGGTTGAAGAAGCTTTGTCGTGGGAACAAGGTGTTGTCCTTAAAGGCGCGGGGATAGAATCTGAGACTACCGCAGCAACATTGGGGCAGGAGGGGGTCAGGGTTTTTAACCCTATGTCTAATATGGATTTCTTGTCTGTACCTTTAAGCAAGTATATTTCAAAACATCTATCTTTTAGTGATGGTATAGATAATATGCCTATTATTTTTTCTGTTAATTATTTTTTAAAAGACAAACGTGGTAAATTTCTTAATGATATAGAGGATAAACGTGTTTGGCTTAAATGGATGCGCGCCCGTGTTGATGGATCTGTTGATGCGGTTATTACGCCTACAGGTAAAATGCCGATTTATGAAGATTTAAAAAAATTGTTCAAAAAAGTATTAAATAAAGATTACATGAAAGAAGATTATGAAAAGCAGTTTTCTGTTCGAGTACAGGAAAATCTTGATAAAATAGAACGAATAGCCAATATTTATAATGAGTTACAAGGCATTCCCAAGGAATTATTTGATTTGCTGAATGAACAAAAGGCGAGACTTATCGAATGTAAAAATAACTATGGGGAGACAGTATCGCCTTTTAAATTTTATCGGGAACGTTAAGATGGCATATAACCTTAAAATTGATACGGTACCTTTTTTTAAACGTGGTAAAGTCCGTGATGTTTATGATTTAGGAAATAGTTTACTTTTTGTAGCTACAGATAGGGTTTCTTGTTACGATGTTGTTTTACCTACAGATATAACTGACAAAGGTAAAATCTTGACTCAGATATCGGCATTTTGGTTTAAATTCTTAGAGGATATAATTGATAATCATATAATAACTGTTAATGATGTCGATTTGCCTGAAACATTGATTAAATATCAAAAAGAGCTTTCAGGAAGGTTTATGATAGTTTCTAAATGTAAGGTTATCCCGTTTGAATGCGTTGTTCGTGGATATTTGTCAGGGTCCGGGTGGAATGAATATCGGGCGACAGGTGGAGTTTGCGGTATAAAATTATCTGAAGGTTTACGAGAATCGGATAAACTGCCGGAACCGATATTTACGCCGGCTACTAAGGCTGATGCCGGGCATGATGAAAACGTGGATTTTGAGTATATGGCAGGCACGATAGGCGTTGAGCTTGCGGAGCAGTTAAAGACGCTTAGCATAAATATATATAAAAAGGCATCGGAATATGCTTTGAATAGAGGCATAATCATTGCTGATACCAAGTTTGAGTTTGGAATAAATAAGGATGGGAAGATAATTCTCATTGATGAAGTTTTGACACCAGATTCTTCCAGATTTTGGCCTAAAGATAGTTATCTGCCGGGGAAAGGGCAGACTAGTTACGATAAACAATTTGTCAGAGATTATTTACAAACTTTAGATTGGGATAAAACTCCGCCAGGGCCTTGTTTGCCTGATGTTATAGTAGAAAAAACTATAGCTAAATATAAAGAAGTTGTAAATATCTTAACAAAATGAAGTCGCGTGTGTTTGAAGTTTGTGGTTTTCTCCATGTATTAAATACGGAGTAAAAGTCAGCCCACGTTTTTGTGAGTGATTTAAAGACTTTGATTTTAAGTTTCGGGATAAACTGTATCTTTACATATAAGTCTCAAAAAAGTATAATTAATTATTAGTTTTAATAGTTTTATTTATTAAATTAGATAAGGGGGAATATAATGCATATAGTCGTATGTATCAA
>JAQVMQ010000073.1 GCA_028703535.1 Candidatus Omnitrophota bacterium
ACCAGAGTAATACAAATGCCCATCTGGAGCAACGTTGAAAACGCTAGGGATCTTGTCTTTGTTTTCATAACTACCTTTTTCATTATATACCGTATAGTAAAAGTTACCTTCAGACTTTAGCGTGCAGTAATGTATATTCCAATGATGTGTTTAGCTAAATAGATTAATATCTAGCTTTTCTTATTTTATATCTAATTTCACTATTAGCAAGAACCTAAAACCAGAGGCAACCCTAAAAGGGGTCAAGTCTTCAACAGTTAAGTCTTGATATTTTTTATTACTTTTAAGTAGGCTTTATCTTCTTTAATTGCCTGATACGCAGTACTTATTGTCGATGAAGTTAAAGATAAGCCTTTTGAAATATCTCTATTTTTTAATTTTAATTCTTCTCGACAATATCTTATTGCGTAATCTCTTAATTTAAAGTAATCTTTGTGGCTTTTATTATACTGATCTCTTGAAATTTTAAAAAAATCCATAAACATTTTAATACTCTCATCTACACTATTTGCAGGTAAAGCATTCTTTATCTCACTTGATGAGATTTCTGTTAAATTTTTTCCTAAAAAAAGCTTTTTTATTTCTTCCTTAAACTTTTCATTTCCATAAATAGCTGGCCAATTAGTACTATCAAAACGTTTTTCAAAATCATCAACACATAATCGTTTCATATAATCCTTATAGTTTTTAATTGCAACTTTTTTATAATCGCCAAAATAGCTTAACCCCTCATCAACAGATAACCACTCAAAACGTTTTTGTTTTCTCAAATATAAATTATAACTACTCCATTTATAATTACCTAATGTTTGCTCTAGCCCTGCTCTTCTTGGATTACGATGAATATACCTCACAAAGCGACTGAAATAATTCGATTCATCAAATAAAACGGCTTTATACCTTCCCTTAAAAAGACTGCCTTCAAAATTATGTTTTCGATTTACCTTCTGAGTATATACACCGTTAATATGACGCATAGCGCGTGAAAGATTTGCATCAGGTGTAGATATCAATAAATGATAATGATTAGACATCAAACAATATGCATAGATTTTTATATTAAATAATTTGATTGCCTCCCGCAAAACAGAAAAAAACAAATACCGATCGCCATCATCAAAGAAAACATCCTCCCGACGACGACCGCGATTCATTACGTGATAAAAAGCATCATTAAATTCAATTCGTAAAGGTCTAGACATAATTAAAGTATACCTAAAACAAAGCAAATGTAAAGAGTGAAGACTTGACCCCTTTTTTTATATTGACACCACCTACCCCGATGCTAGACTAATGGTATGAAAAAATATATTAAGCCAAAAATAGTGGTTATAGACCTTGATCAGAAACAAGCGATTCTATCCGCATGTAAAATAGGCGGAATTTATTTACATGGGACACTCTCTCCCAATTGTGGACAAATGCCAGGAGCTGGTTTTCGATGCAGTGTTACCCCGAAAGGCGGTCCAGGTAACAGTTATCTAATGTATTTCACACAAACATCAACCTCAATAGCCCAAAGCTAAACAGACTTCGCCCTACGTATAAAAACATCTTAAATTATTTTCTGCAGGTTTGTTATTTTTGCAAAGGTTTCTCTTTATGGACTTATACTGTTATGAGATTAAAACTTGTGGTAAAAAGGACAGGCATCCTTTTTATGCTAAGCTACACCTTTTCTGATCGCCTTTTTCATGACAGCTTCGGTTTTATCCTAAATCGTCATGTGTTTCTTGATAACATCTATTTCCTTGCCAAATAAGCAAAATGGTCAAAATATTTTCGCCATAATAATTCCGATGAACAAAACTGATTTGTTCCACAAAAGAAATCAACCATTGCTTCCCGCACTCTAAAAAGTTCTTTAAGTCTAGAATATTTTTTTATATCGGCGATGGTCATATCTAACAATTCTAATGCTCTATTGAACGCTTTTTGCGATAAATCTTCTTTTCCTTTTTTTTGCCAGTTTAGGGCTCTGCTAACTTCACTGCCAATATTTGCCATCTGTTCCGCTAACGACATTTCAGCCCAACGGCCACCGGCAAGTTCTTTATGCTGAATACTCATCTTTTTACCCACTTATTTATAACATCCAGGATTTTAATCTGGATATCTTCTGAATCAACGCCTCTGGTCATATTCCTCTGAGAAGGACGCAAATTAATCATTGAATCAAATTCAATAAAATCTTCCCCTTCAAGCTCAGGATAAAAATTAATACCCCAAAGGCTGTTTTGCCTAGAACCGTTTTCTAGAAATAAAGCTTCCAAATCCGAATGAAGCTCTGCATCAATCGCAACCAATTCACGGTCGACATCAACAACTGCTTTGACTAAATCTCCAAAAGTCTCTTGGGCTATTTTCTTTAGTTCATCATTCGTTATAATGTTTTCTAAAATTTTCATATATCTCCTTATAAAAACCCTAGAAGCCGAAGCAACTTGCAGGTCTTGAATTTGTTATTTAGCCGCAACTTTCCTAACTTTTCCATTTTCCCACACAGCAAGCGGACGACCGTCCTTTTTATGCTGGGCAACGACCTTTTTGACTGCTTTTTTCATTGCAAGTTCAGCCTTATCTTGTATTGTCATTCTTTTCTTCATAAATTAACTCCAACTTTTTTGATAATCTTTTCAAATAGGCTTTTATCAATAACATCTATATGGGCATTTTGTTTTCTGGCAATCAGCTTTGGTTTGAACTGCTCATTATTGAATAGCATCCATTGATCAGCTAATAAACGATACTGCTTAAAAAATTTCTCTGTGCTTCTCTCGAATCGACGCTTAATATCCGCAACGGGAACGTTCTGTCCACCTTGAGCAACACGATCTTTAACACGGGCAATGGCAAGCTGTGAGCTGGGTATCCATAGAAAATAGATATGTATTTTATAACTCTTTTCCTTGAGCATCTTGAAGTATTTCAGGTACGTTATCCCTGACATGGTCGTTTCAAATCCAAAATCAACGCCGTTCTCTGAATATGCTTTAATTTGTTCTAAAACTAATTTGCCAGACTTAAGTGCCGCCTGCTGTGGAGAAAATGGCGATAGCCCTGTTGCAATAAGATCGGCATTAATAAATCGATCGCATTTGGCATATTCAGGCAAAAATGTACTCGCAAAAGTCGTCTTACCCGAACCATTGGGCCCCGCGATTATGTAAACATTCTTATTTTTCATATTTTCCTTAAATCAAAAACACCTTAACTAATTTTTCTTTGAGTCATTATATAATAATATCGTACTTTAGCAAATTGCTTTATACCCCCTATTAAATTAAACTATCTCTAAACCCACTCTATCTCTATGACCCAAATATCGGCAAATAGAGCATTAAATGCGAGGCATTAAATAAGAGTCTATTTAAATAGTTATACTACTAAAAGGACAAAAAAACCGTCCATTTTTGGACGGTTTATGTTTTTATTATCTCTCCAGGCAAGGACTCGAACTTTTTTAATGAATTCTTTTACAAATCTTTTAACAAATAACTCGTACTCCGTCCACCTGCAGAATCTTTAATAAGAATCCCCTTCCCAATAAGATCGAGAATGTCCCTCAACGCCGTATCCTGCGAACATTTTGTTATCTTCGCCCATTTTGAAGAAGTAAGCTTTCCGTCAAAACCATCGAATAACTTGTTAATCATTACTCGCTGCCGTTCATTAATTGATTCAGCCAAATGAGATTCCCAAAAAAGAGCTTTTTTAAACACACCAGAAAGCGTGCTTTCAGTTGCTTCAAGCGCTCGATTCAAACAATCCAAAAACCATACGAGCCATGCCGTAATATCAATTCCGGATTTTGCAGTATCAATATTCTTTTGTGCCTTCTCAAGAATACGATAATACGTATTCCGTTCTTGGCGAATCTGAACAGACATGCTGTAAAAACGCTCTTGACTATTATCGGCACGTGCAAGTTGCATATCCGTGATTGCACGAGCAATACGCCCATTGCCGTCTTCAAAAGGATGAATGGTAACCAACCATAAATGCGCAATACCCGCTTTAAGCACGGGGTCTATGTCCGCTGATCCTTTAAACCAACTTAAAAAATTCTTCATTTCCCCTTTAATGCGATCAGCATCCGGTGCTTCAAAATGCACACGCTCACGACCAATGGCACCGGAAACAACCCTCATGGGACCTTGCGCGTCAGTGCGCCAAGTACCAACAATTATTTTATGTATCCCACTACGTCCCGCTGGAAATAAACTCGCATGCCAGCTAAACAACCGATCTTTGGTCAATGGCTTATTGAAATTCTGAGTAGCATCCAACATCATCTCTACCACACCATCAACATAACGGTCGGAAGAAACAAGCCCACTGATTTTCATGCCCAACCTACGTGCTATTGATGAACGTACTTGGCTTCTATCAAGAATCTCCCCTTCAATTTCACTACTCTTTAAAACATCAAGAGTAAGAGTTTGCAATATGGCCTCTGCCCGTAAGGAAAACCCCAATGCTTCCATGCGACCAATCAACCGGCCCTGACGATTGCGCACAATCCCCAGAAGGGACGCAATCTTTTCATGATCCCATATAAATTTTGGCCAAACCTTTAGCTGATGTATATATTTCATCCTATTCCCCTTTTATACCCTATGCGGAGAAAACATCCTCTAATCTCCGCATGTTATGCGTAGAATATAACACATATTCTCCGTACGTGCAAGTTAAATTCTTAGTCTTCTCTTATCAAACGCCTCATCTTAACATCTTCATCAAAAATATTGAAAGGTCGTTCACCGTTGGGACAAAGCCCTCATAATTAATCTCATCCCAATAGGACTCTCTCTTTACACTTACCAAATTCCTATTTGATCCTATTAACTATCTCTAAAACCAATCTATCTCTATTTCAAGAATATTGACAAATAGGGCATTAAATGAAGCGCATTAAATAAGGGGCTATTTAGAGATAGAGAGATACGGCGGAAA
>JAQVMQ010000074.1 GCA_028703535.1 Candidatus Omnitrophota bacterium
ATCCGAAGCTATCAAGCATCCTGATAGTGAAGTTAGCCGTTTGGCTTCTGAAATGTTCAAGAATCGCGAAAGTAATGAAACGAATAACGAAACTGGAGCTGTTTCATCGGCACTTTCAGATAATACCAAAAATTTCACTTTTCTTTTCCAAAAATTAGTTGAGAAGCTATTAGGATTTATCAGAGAAGAATTAGATTCGCTTAAGGATTCACTTATTATATTAAAAGACAGCCTGCCTGATTCTTATTATGAAAGTCTAACGGTTTTTGTTAGAGATATTATATCCGTAAATATTCCTGATATCGAATGGGATTCTGTGGATAAAGAAACATCTTATGCGGCTTTTTCGGGAGAAGTTAATTCGAAATTAAGCCCGCTTCTTGAAGGTTTAAACGCATTACTTGTTGTTTTGATTAGAGAAACACCGAGTGATAATATCCGCCTAAAAAAAATATTAGTATCAGTATCAAATGATATAGAAAAAACAGCAATTCATATAATCCTATCATGGTATCTGAGTTTATTTATTCTATATCCGGATAATTTATCAGAGTTTCTTAGCTGGCTTGACAAAAAGTCCGGCAAAAAAGATGTCGCGCCTTTTGTAGAGTTGCTTGCTCAGATTAGGCAAGAAGTACGCCTTGGTTTTTCTGAAGGTGTAACTAAATATGAAATATTTATATCTAATAAACCGGATTTATTTGAAGACCTTTGTGCTGTTTTTAAAAAATATATGGATAGCTCATCCAGTTCGGCTGTTTTATCCCAGAGGTACGTACCGGTAAGATTAACAGGAGCGGATATAAAAACATTTAGCGGGAATAGATTATGGCTTAGGCGCTCGGCTGGTAATGATGTTGTAAGCAGTCCTTTAAGTCTTGCTCAAAATAATAATACTGGACATGAAATAATTTCAAGATTTCTAAGAGAAACCAGGGGAAACCCATATTTAGTACCAGCCGCTGAAGATATATTATATGAAAGTGTGTACAAAGCATTCGGCCCTATCACAGGCAGAGAAGGCCTTGAACTTCTTGATCTCATGACGGGAGCTAAAACTTATATGTCTTCTGAATTGCTTGTTAAAAGGTCAGTAGGTGTCGGATTGAATAGGATGGAGTTATGGACTAACCTCAGAAGAGGGACCATCACATCTTTTGTTGAGCAGGACTTAAACCAAAGTCCGTATTTTCCTGAAGGATGGCAGGGCAGGTTTGATGCGGTTTTGATGACGCTTGGTATGGCATATCTTAATGAGCCTGTGAAGGTTCTAGTTGAGGCCGG
Source organism: Candidatus Omnitrophota bacterium (assembly GCA_028703535.1). GTDB lineage: Bacteria > Omnitrophota > Gorgyraeia > Duberdicusellales > 4484-171 > JAQVMQ01. The sequence continues at coordinate 1,285 of JAQVMQ010000074.1, forward strand.
CAGGTTGTTAAGAGACGGCGGAAGGATATTAATTGCTTTTAATGAAGATTATTATGACGAATGTGCTACGGACTTATGGAAAAATATGGATAAAGACCAGCGTGTTAAATTTACTTTGCAAGCTTTATCAGAAACTTTTGTTTTTACTAATATTAACGCTGTTCGTGAGCTCTATCCTATAGGACGGGGTGAGGCATCTTTATTGAAACCGATGGAAATTATAACAGCCGAAAGGATGTCTAGGAAAAGCACGGCTTCAAGTGCTATATCAGATATATTTTTAAAATATACCGGTCTGTCTGCAGATATAGATAAAAAATTGGCGGAGCTTTCCGGAGCTAATGATGAATTGAGAGTAAAGCTTGAAGATTTGTGGGCACGTGAAGATGAACGGTTAAAAGTGGGTATTATAGTAGAGCATAACGGAGAATATATACGTATTTACAATAGTGATATAACTGATGTTGAGGCAATAGTTGATTTATATTTTGATGTATATTGGCCTGAAGAAGAGAGTCTTACTAATCCTAATAAGCCTACTCGTCAGATAATAACCAGAATGACGGAACTATTGTTTGAACATAACGAAGGCCGTATATATATCGCAAGGAAAGGTGAAGAGGCAATAGGTTATCTCAGGGCGGAGTATAATCCATCCAATCATAACGCGGTTGTTCAGCTTGCAATAAAAAGAGAGTATAGGGAACATGAGCCTGAGCGTATGTTAACTGCTGTTGCAATAAGCTGGCTTGATAGGATTGCATATGAGATAGCGATGATAGAGGAAGGTATGACTTTTGAAAGAGCGGCTATATTTGAGAGCCTTGGATTTAGGGGTAAAGGCAACTCGCACTTGTTAATAAAGATCAATAAGCATAATGCTGTTAGCAGTTCTATATCGCAAGAACATATATCGGGTATTGTTGATATGATTAACAAATATCCGTATCTTGCTGATAATCCTGTCGCTCTTATACAATCTTTACGTTTTACCAATTCTGGCTTGTTTGGTTTTCTGGATGAGAGATTGCATTTGGAAATGATAAGAGATATTGTTGATAGTCTTAAACCTGAAGATAATAAGCTTCGATTGTTGCCCGAATGGCAGGAGAAAAGTATAGATACTATAGTTGAAGAAAGACCGGGACTTTTTCACTTTAGGCCTTTTCTGCGTGAATTAGTGCGGCAATATTATTATATTATTAATATCAAAGGCAAAAGAGGTTTGGAAATAGGCCCGGGAGATGAGTTCTGTTTGTTTGATTATTTAACTTCACTTGGCGCGGAGATGACAGGTGTTGATAGGCAAGGCCCATCTTTTGCCGATAGACAGAATATAATAAGAGGTCTTAGTTTTTCAGAATATCTAGAGGATAATTTTAAAGGCGAACCGTTTGATTTTATATATGCTCGCCGTTCGATTTATTTTTCCGGCCCTTCAGAAAAATTAAACGGCAATGAAAGAATAGAAAGAATAATAAAAAAATACGCGCCTATAGTTAAACACATGAGAGAAGGCGCTATTCTTATTACCAGTGTATATCAAGGCTCGGAAGAACATGATATTTTATCGATAAGAGAAGCGAAAATATTGGGGCTTGAGCTGGTTGTGCGCTACAGAACGCGGGCAGGTTTCCTGCAGGTTGTTACGGTTTTACGTAAGGCAGATAATGAACCGGAAATTTTTTGCATTTCCAATAGCGCGTCTGCTCCTGTATTTTCAGATGCACGATACAGTTTTAAATATAAGGATATATCTGATACTGGCTGGGTTGAGGTATCTTTAACCGGAAGGCGTGGGCGCATTGTGAATACTGATGGTATATTAACGGCCGAACAAACTCGGAATTTGAATAGCCGTATGCCGCATTTACCTGTTGTGGCTATAGGTGCAAGAGTGATAAACAATCTATATTTACGTTTGTCTGCTAATGTGATGTTTGATAATACTGATGATGCAAGACAACATTTATTTTATTATTATTCAGATAATAATTCTGGATATTTGTCTGTACATCATATTTTTGCTGAAGACGCTATCAGTTTTTATAATATTTTAAGAGTTGATGGGCTCAGCGCATTATTGTTTGCCGTTACGCAACTTGATTATTATATCAATTGCCGGCATATATTAGATAATGATGAGAATGAGGCGCTAGAGGAGTCTATTGCTTGGCTTACAGATAAACCTATAGGGTTTGTAAGAGCTAATATGGCAGTTTTGAGTATTAATAATAGTAATGGGATATATCCTGATGAAAACTTTTTCAGAAAACTCAGAATATTGGAAAGAGAAAAAAATAGGATAAGATTATTTGCCAGAGCCACACATAGATTGACTGCATATATTAAACAATTATATAGCATATATTGTAAAGCTATATCCGAAAATGACAAAAAGGCGCAGTTAGATGTCTTAGGTGCTTTTATATCCGTAAGATTCAACATGGATGACTGTATCGATAATTTGAGAGCCATGCTGTTTGGTTCCGATACGCGCCAAGAGGCATTTATACGCTGTCTTTTGCTGAGAGCACAAACTGATATAGAAGAACAAAGGATCCGTTTAGAGAGTATATTCGACATGTCGGAAGATGCCCAGTTAAAAGTAAGGATAGCTGTTTGTTTTATAGAGACAGGATATAAAGTCAAAGAATATTTGAAAGCTTTAAAAATTTTATTTGATATTACTTATCCTATCCTGGGTATTACCGACAGAGTTTCGATCCTTGAATCTTTTTTACGTTACGATGTCAATAGGACATGCGGTATACAGCGTGTTGTCTTGCAGAATTATATAAGGAATATCACTCATAGAAAGAAGGATAAAGCTGATGAAGAAGATGAAGCAGAAATCGCCGTTCGTACAGCACTGCTTTATTTTGGTGATGAACAGGAAGTCTATTTAGTAAGGCTCTATAATATATTCCAAAGAGCTGATTTATATCAAAGAATAGCCATTTTAAGACTTTTGCTAGAGGTTTATTCGACGATGATAAAGGAAAACTCAGACGTGCTCTCGGATAGCGGAGATTCCAGTGGTACCAGATCAAGCTCTCCGTTGGATTTTTCAAGTTATGATATAACGGCTATAGTCAAGACAATCCTTAATAAAACCAGTATTCTGTTTGGCGGGAAAAGAATATTTAAATTGTCTTGTAATGAGGCCTCATCACGTTTGTTGTCCGGTGTTCCGTTTATTGGTGATAGAAAGAAATTCGTTTTTGAATTAAACGAATTGATGAGCTATTTAAAAGAAGGTATGCGTGTTGAAGATATTGTTTCAGAAATAGATATATGGATATGCGCCTGGATATGGAAGATGTATGGGTTAAAAATTTGTTCTTTATTAGAAGAGAATTACGGCTCTTTTGGTATGAACTGGGATGACCGTTCAGGATTGATTATGGGTTCGGTTTATTTTGGTTTCAGTATAAATATAGCGTCAATAAAGCCGGACATTAATGATGACGGGATGGTATTAATACAGACAGTCGCAGGCTCTAATATGCCTGTTTTAGAAGATGTCGCATCATATATTGCGACGTATATTTTATTTAACGGATACAAAGATGGTATGCCGTCAGCGCAGG
>JAQVMQ010000026.1 GCA_028703535.1 Candidatus Omnitrophota bacterium
TTGGATATATTTGCATATTTAACCCTTAAAGAAGAAGGGCTTATTATAAATAGAACTTTTGAGGATATGCCAATGGTAAAAGAGGAAAACGCTTATTTAGAATTTGCGAATAAATCTTGACACTATCATATATCTAAATTAATTGACAAGGATATTCCTATAAGTTACAATATTTGAGAATAACTAAGGAGGAATATATGAATCGTTGTTTTATTCTATTTTTGTTTGTGATTTTTTGTTTTGCCGGATGTGATTATTTTTCTTTAACAAAAGACTTATCAAATAATATGGGAAAAGATGAGATAAAACAAATAGATGGTCTGTTGTTGGCTCAGGTGGATAACTGGCGTATGGGTACAAGAGATTTCGAAAAACAAATAGAAGCAGTTAAGACTTTAAATACTGGCGCCGATCTTTCCAGCCCGGATGTTAAAAGAAATCTTTTACAGGAGTTTGTTAATCTTGAAATATTGGCACGTGAAGCTATTGCTAAAGGTTTTGATAAAGATAAAGATGTGAAAGAAGCTCTGCATAATTTCAAGCGTACCTTGTTGGCGCAGAAGATGTTAGCGGAGATTTTCGATGGGACGGTCGTTACTGATTTGGAAGTCGAGGACTTTTATGAATCTAATAAAGACAGATTGTCCGAACCCGAACAACGCAAAATCAGAGAAATAGTTGTTAACACTGACCAAGAAGCTAAAGACGTTTTAATCAGATTGCTTCAGGGCGAGAAATTTTCTGTGATAGCCCGTACAATATCTGTAGCTGATTCCAAAAGGCAGGGTGGTGATTTGGGGTATTTAACACCTAACGCAGATGAGAAATTTCTTAGATTTTGGGAAGTTGCGTTTACGACAGATCAAGGCACGAACTCACATTATTTTAAAGGTGATGACGGCAAATATTACATTTTATATGTAGAAGATGTAAAAAAAGGACAGACAAGAAGTCTAGATGAAGTTAGAGAAGACATACGTTCTGCTTTAAAACAGATAAACGCTGATAAAAAGCGTCAGGATATTATAGATTCTGCGAAATCGAAATATAATATTATAATAAATGCTGATTTGTTAGATTGATTTGCTAACTAAATTAAGGGGGACACATTATGGATAAACGGGTGATGATAAATATTATCGCTGGTGTTTTAATCTCAACTAGTGCTATCATTTTTATCTTACAGGAAATGAAAAAGCGTGATGCGCTTATACAGGATTTAATTCGTAAAGGAGAAATAGTCGATGTTGTTGTTGCGCGTACGGATATACCAAAAGAAACAACGATTTCTTCAGAGATGGTAGAGATGAAACGTGTCAGACGCCAGACATTACAGCCGGGTGATTTGACATCTGAAGCTTCGGCTATTGGAAAATTCGCTGAGACAAATATTCTTAAAGACCAGCATATAAATAGTAATATGATACGCGCATTGAATACTATTAAGTATTTATCACAAAGCGTTCCGCAGGGTATGAGAGCTTTAACTATCCCTGTAGATAAATTATCTGCGGTTGAAGGGCTACTCAAACCCGGTGATAAAGTGGATGTTGTCGGTACTTTCCCTGTTCCGGTAGGTGGTGGGCAACAAATGCCTGTAGTAATAACAGTTTTTCAGGGTGTGAAGGTTTTGGCGACAAATAAAAACATTTCTCCATATATGGTTACAAATGAAATACAAACAGTTACTTTAGCTTTAATGCCTGACGATATACGTACGTTTACTTATATTTTAGGGTTTGGGCAGGTAATACGGTTAGTTTTGCGCGGGCCGTTAGATACTACCCAGGAATATGGCTATTCGGCTGTAAGTTTTGATGTTTTAATGAGAAAATTGGGGTTAATGGTTGATCAGCCTATAGAGGTTGAAAAGCCCAAAATAGATGTTTACCGAGGTCAAGAAATAGAAGAAACGGAAATTGCTCCGTAAAATTTAAATACGAGGAGAATGTATGGGAAAACGGTTTTTAAAATTTTTAGTAGTTTTTATCTTTACATTTGTTATTGGTTTTTCCGGATATTCAGAAGTTGAAACATACCTGGATCTTATCGGTCATAAAGAAAAAGCCGATATGCAGGTAGTCGTTGGAGAGGTAAGTGTTTTTAATATATCGAATCCTGAAAGAGTTTCAATTCGTAATCCTGAAATTGCCGATATAAGCAAAGTAAATGATAATGAAGTTGTTATTATAGCTAAACAACCGGGTGAAACGGTTTTGAATGTTTGGCTTAAAGATGAAGAGAAAAAAACGTACACTATAACTGTTTTTGGACAGGATTTAGAGCGTATGCAGGAAAAACTTGAGGTTTTGTTATTTGATAAATTGAGTTTGAGAGGAATACAAGTAAAAAAGAACGAAACTGCCGGTAAGATAATGCTTATGGGGAACGTTACACAGCAGGAAAAAGATCATATAGATAGTGTTTTAGAGCCGTTCAATGCGTATATAAACAATTTATTGGTTGTTTCAAAAGAAGACCAAATGGTTGAAATTGAAGCTCGTATATTAGAATTGAACAAAACAGATATTGATAAATTAGGTATCAAGTGGCAGGAATATATTCAATTCCGAGAAGGACCGTATACCGCGCCTGATAGTGATGGGGAGGGTATACAGACTACGCTAAATAAAGTTAAAAATCTTTGGGGGATAGAACAAGTTTCACGTGATGCAATTCACGCGAGAATTGATATGCTTATAAGCAGAGGTAACGGCCGTGAACTGTCTAGACCTAAACTTATGTGTTTAAGCGGAGAAGAAGCGACACTTTTGGTTGGTGGTGAAGTTCCTTATACAAGTGGTAATACGACAGGTGCGTCAGGTACGAGTGTACAGGTTGAATACAGAGATTACGGTGTTAAATTAACGATACGGCCGATAGTTCTGGGCGGGAACAAAATATATGCTAATCTAAAAGCCGAGGTAAGTGAAATTGACTGGGTTAACGGCATAACATTGACCGATGTTTACGCGCCTGCTTTTACATCGCGTACAGCTGAGACAGTTGTAAACCTTAATTCAGGTGATACGGTCTTTATTGCTGGATTAATCCAGACCGTTACTTCAAAAGATATAGATAAGCTTCCGGCACTGGGTAATATCCCTATATTGGGGGCTTTGTTCAGATCAAAAGATTTTCAGAAACGTCAAACAGAACTTGTTATATCACTTAATCCTAGGATTGTGAATACAAGAAAAGATTTTCAGATGCCTGCGGAAGAAGAGCTTATTGAAGATGAGTATTTATCAAAGTTTGATAGATATGATAATAATGTACCGCCTTCTCTAAGAGATTATGCTATAGGCGTTCAAAAAAAGATCATATCCAATGTTACCTATCCTGCCGCGTTGTATAATACCGGATGGGAAGGTACAGTTCTAGTGAAATTAGTTATTGACCAGACAGGTGAATTGAAGAAATCCAGGATCATTAAATCGTCCGGTTATGATTTATTTGATTCTGAGGCTATGGCTCTTGTTAATGGGATTAATTATTCGCCGTTTCCTTCAACTATGTCAACCGATGAGTTGGAAGTTGAAGTGCCGATTATGTATCGTGAGTAGCATATAAAACGAAAGTATCTTTTATGGGTAAGGTGATATCCTGTTTCAGTACCAAAGGTGGTGTCGGGAAAACTTTGGTGTCAGTAAATCTTGCGGTACAGTTAATACAAGAAAAGAAAAAGGTTTTTTTGCTGGATCTTGATTTAGGTGCGCCGCAGGTAACATCTAGACTTTTGGGTATTAATCCTAAATACTCTTTATATAATTTAATAGATCATCTTGTCGAATTTAAATCGAAAAAACGAAAAGTAGAGAATTACATTGAAACGTACAAAAATAATCTTTATTTTCTACCGAGTATATCAAAAATCTCTCAACGTAATGCGTTGACGCCAGATGTTATTCGTGATTTTATTTCGGTTATTTGGGATGACTTTGATTACATAATAATAGATGCCGGTAGCAGCCTGACAGATGATCTTATAACGACTTTTGAGTTATCTAATTTAATCCTTCTGGTTTTAACTCCGGATATTTTGGCAGTATATCAAACACAGTGGCTTTTAGATACATTGCAGAGTCTGGGTTTCCCTTTAATGATGATAAAAATAGTGCTTAACCGTGCTGAAAGTAAAGGCTCTATAGCTTGGAAAGAAGTAAAGACAATTTTACCGGCTGAGGTTATTGCGACAATACCTTCGGAAGGTAAGACGGTAGGCTTGGCTATTAATCGTAGTATCCCCGTAGTTCTAGATACTCCATTATCCCGTTTTTCATTGTCAATAAAAGATTTATCGAAAAACATAATGAACCGTTCAGATATTTATGTTGAACATAAAACTTTGGAAGATGTACGTTTAAAGAAAGAACATACATTACAGGCGAAAGACGATTTTTGGCAGCGTGTGGGGCTTATGGATAAAGCCGAAAAAATAACGCTCCAGGAAGAAGAAGACAGGATAGTGGCTTTTAAAAAAGGTGTACACAAACAACTTTTAGAAGAATTGGATCTAAAGCGTGTGCCTATAGAGACTTATGCCAGTGCGAAAAAAATGGATGATTTGCGTAAACGCGCCGAACGTGTTGTGACTAACATCATAAGTAAAGAAGCTGGTGGTTTTATATCTTCAGTTGAAGTTCGTGATAAAATAATCAAAGATATCATAGAGGAGGCGTTAGGCCTGGGGCCTTTAGAGGATTTATTGCGTGACAATACTGTAACAGAGATTATGGTAAATAATAAAGACCATGTTTATATTGAACGTAACGGCAAGCTCGAAAGAACATCAAAAGCTTTTACGTCTGATGAACAAGTCCGTATAATTATAGAACGTATACTTGCGCCGTTAGGCAGAAGAATTGATGAAGCTGTTCCTTATGTTGACGCAAGGTTGCCTGATGGTTCGCGGGTTAATGGGATAATACATCCTTTATCATTAACCGGCCCTACATTAACCATAAGAAAATTTGCCAAACATAGATTCGGCATGAAAGAATTGATCGAGCAGTTTGAGAGTTTAACGCCTGATATGGCTAATTTTCTGGAGGCGTCTGTTTTATCGCGGCGTAACATATTGGTTTCTGGGGGCACGGGATCGGGCAAAACAACATTTCTTAATATAATGTCAGAGTTCATACCCGAAAGCGAACGTATCGTAACAATTGAGGATTCCGCTGAATTGAGATTAAAACAAGCTCATTGGGTGAGATTAGAGGCGCGTCCGCCAAACATTGAAGGTAAGGGTGAGATACCGATTCGTGAGTTATTTAAAAACACGTTGCGTATGCGTCCTGATAGAATTGTGGTTGGCGAAGTGCGCGGCGAGGAAGTTTTAGATATGCTACAAGCTATGAATACAGGCCATGACGGCAGTATGTCAACTATTCATGCTAACTCAACGTATGATGTTCTTATACGTTTGGACAGTATGATACTTATGAGCGGCGTGGAATTGCCTATACGTGCTATACGTGAGATGATCTCATCAGCAATAAATGTTATTGTGCAAACTGCGCGGTTATCTGATGGGTCAAGACGTGTAACGCAAATTTCTGAAATTACCGGTATGTCGGATGAGATCCACGTATCTATGCAAAGCATCTTTGTCTATAAACAAACAGGTGTTGATAAAGACGGTAAAGTTCAGGGTTATTTTACGCCTACAGGTAATATTCCTACTTTTTATGATGAGATTCGATCTCGCGGGATACCTCTATCACGTGAAATTTTTGTACCTAAGGATTAAATTATTATGGCACAGGGTATAGAAAAAATAGAGAATTTGCTTGCTGATAAAACTATTACCGAAATAATGGTAAATGGTGGTAAGGCAACTTTTCTTGAAATAGGCGGGCATAAATCTAAGATCGATGTTATTTTTTCTGAAGAGGATATGCAGGAAGTTATAGACGAATATTTCAATAAAGTCGGGAAACCGATATCTTATTATAATCCGTATGGAGATGTATGTTTGCCTGACGGCTCAAGAATGAATTTGATAACTTACCCTTTGTCGCGTTGTGGGACGACACTTACTATACGTAAATTTGACAAACAACTGCATAGTATAGATGACCTTGTGGCAAAAGGCACATTAAGCGAAAAGATGCGGGATTTCCTTATCGCGTGTATAAAAGGCCAGGTCAACATACTTTTTTCCGGCCCTACAGGTTCAGGGAAAACTACTACTATGGAGATGTTATCTTATCATATTCCAGAACAGGAACGTATTATAACAATTGAAGATACAGCGGAACTTGTTTTGCATCATGAGAATTTAGTACCTATGGAAACTCGTGCGCCGGACAGAGAAGATAAAGGTGAAGTAACTTTACGTGATCTTATCAGGAACGCTTTACGTATGCGCCCTGACAGGATAATAGTAGGTGAGGTGCGTGGTCCGGAAGCTCTAGATATGATACAAGCAATGTCAACCGGTCACAGAGGCACGCTTGCGGTTATTCATGGTAATTCGCCGCAGGAAATTACAAGCCGTATGGAAACACTGATATTATCGTCAGGTATCAAACTTCCTATAATGGAAATAAGACGGATGATAGGCAACACTTTAAATGTAATTGTTCAGCAAGAACGTTCTCCTGACGGGGTACGCAGAGTGACAAATATCTCCGAAGTAAGAGGTGTCGAACGTGACGAAGTAGCCTTACAGGATTTATTCATATTCCAACGCCAGGGTAAAACTCCTGAAGGTAAGATAAAAGGTGCCTTTAAAACCGTTATGCGTATGTACCCTAGATTTTTCGCCGAATTTCAGCGTCAAGGCATTATGGACGAAAAAATATTTGGCGATTATCATTGATTTGTTTAACAATTTGACAAATACTGCGGATTCTTACTATCAATTTTATTTGTATCCTATATACCAACTGCTATGCCTAAAAAAATACCTTCTGAAATAAAAATATATATAAAAAGATATTCCGGAAATGAGAACTCACTAAGTGTACGGAAAATTTCTGATAAAGTTAAGCACAAGTTCGGCATAAGTATTTCAAAAAGCTATGTGGCTAGTATCTTGCAGCCTTCCGGAAAATCTCGTAAAACCGGTCGTAAAAATGAGGTAATAAAATATAAGCGTAAAGAATTTCCATGTGGTTTTATATTTTTAGCAGCATTTTCCGACTTATTAGGTTTTTTTGAGCAGATATCTAATTTAATAAAAAATAAATTGCCCTCAGTCACGGAGACTGATATACAAAACTACTTAAAGTATATAGGATTAAAAAATTTTTTAGTAGCTAAAAACCTTTTGCTTAAAGATAGTGAAATTGCATATATTTCTCAGGTATCGCTAAGCGAAAGAAGTAACATACAACTTGTCGAAAAGGTTCTAGCAACAACACCTATAAATATAGGGAAAACATTCTTTTGCGATAAGGTAAAACCCGTTGCTCATTTGAAGATGTTTTTCACCGATGGCACTGAGCTTTTTTGCGATCCGGTTTTCCAATCTTTATATGATAAACTGCCTGATGTTATTACCAATTATGCTCTAATCTCTGAAGTGCGCAGAAAGATAAAAACGTTTTTTAAAGAACGTGTTTTTTATATAGGGCATATAGAAAAGATAGACTCAATTTCTGAGGTTTTTATAAATTTTGCGCAAGGGGTTACTTCAGGTATAAACAAAATCGAAGCAATAGATATTAGCGGAAAAACAATAGAAACTTACAAGTTTGGGGATAAGAAGCTTTCATTTATTGCAGGGTATTACCCCAAACAATTGAATAAAAAACTAGAAAGTATAGACAAAATTAAATACAAGTCTATTCATACTATATCAGGCACTTTCGCATATACTTCTATTATGGCACGTTTTGGTCTGAAAGAAGGGAATAAAGAGATTATATTAAACAATTTTATTTTAAAGAACAGGAACTCTAAAAAACTTATTTGGGGTTTGTTAACTAATAAACGCACAGATTTGGAGAGTTTATTTAAACGTTATTTTTTGCTCTGGCCAAGATTACATACGGCGGTAAAGGAACATTCGAGGGAGAAGGGTCAAATATTATCGGATTTTGCCTTAACGGATATAAATATAAATACAGCCGCTGATTTAGGCATTTTGTGGGACAGAATAAACAAACTCTTTCTTGCTAAATATATGGTTAACATAGTTAATTTCAGAGGTTTGATTACTTTCAAGGATGACTTTTGTTGTGTTAAATGGTCAGATTCTGTTAAAAATAGTACGAAGCTTCTTGAAGTTTCAGATTTATATTTTAAGGGTAAGAAACTTATACAGATATAGCTTGAAAACGTTTTCATGTGTTGTTTTTATAAGCTTGATAAGGGTATATAGCTATGGTATAAATGTAGAGTAAGAGGCGACGAAAAGGCAATCCGAAAGATTTCCGGCAGGAAATTCAAAGGAGCGCAAAGCTACGGGTCTTATTCAGAAATAAGAAAAGCCGAGTTGTCGAAGGTCTCTTAAGTTGAGAAATGACATCTCGGTTTTTGCATTTTATACGTCTAATATGGTATATTATATGTAAATATGAATAAAAATTTTAAAAAATCTCAATCGGTTCTTGAATATATATGTGTTGCGTTAGTGTTTGCCACTGTAGGTGTTGGAACATTTTTGGCAACGGTTAATACAGCCGTTAAGGTTAAGGCCGGCGCAGAAAACGCATATGCGGAAGATGACACGATAATAGCCGAAATATTAGATGATGGTTTGACCGAATCTGAACGTGAATGGTCAAATGCCGGTGGGGATTATGAAGAGACTGCGAATGAGACAACAGTAGAGCAAAGCGATTGGACAGAGTCAGATGAATCGAATTTTGTTAGTGATTATCGGTCATACGAATAAGGATTTCGGGGGAGGTACATGTTTATTAAAAAACTGAAAGCACAAAGTATAATCGAATATACAGCATTAGTTATTATCGTGTCAATAGCTGTTTCGGCTATGACAATATACATAAGACGCGGCTTATCAATAAGGAACAGGCATTTAGCGCAGGAGTTACAGGAGACTAACAGATGATAAAAAAATCTCAAAGCATATTAGAGTATGTAATTATGCTAACAGCTGTAGTATGTGGTATTTTTTTAGGCACTGTAGGCTTGAAAACAGGTATTGAAAACAGTATGGACGCTACATCAGGTGATTTGGACAAAATTATAAATGATACAGATGAATCTGGTGAAGAAATAACATATAATATACCTATTTATACTAACGGAGAAACGACAAGCGATGAATAAAAAAGCACAAAGTATATTAGATTATGCGACATTAATAGCTGTAATATCGGTGTCATTAGCCATTATGTCCGGATATGTATTAAGGTCAATTAATGCTAAAGTGTATCACATAAAATCAGATTTAAGTAGTCCCGTAAATGGGATACGTTAAAAATCAAGGAGGTGAAAGAGTATGATAAAGAAACGCAAAGCACAGAGTATTTTGGAGTACATTATAGTTCTTTCGGCTATAGTAGTCGCGGTGATCGCGGCATCTGAAAACATAATAAAGCCTGCGGTACAGGATATGTTTCAGGATTCGGCAGATGTTATTACGGATAATACTGATACTTTTGTTAACAATGTCGCGTCAAACGCGGCAGAATAATTTATTGGGAGGTGAAAAAGATGTTTAAAATAAAAAAAGCACAGTCGACCGCGGAATACGCGATACTATTTGCTTTGGTTATTACCGCGGCTATGGGTATCCAGACATATGTAAAACGAGGTTTACAGGCAAGAGTATATGACGCGGTTAATGATTTCGTATCAACTACAGGCGGTACTACAGCGCAGTATGAACCTAGCTCAGGTACTAAAACTACTACAGATCAGGAACAGTCAAGAACATTTAAGGAAACACCTGATAGTGATACACCGTTTACATATGAAGAGAAAAGTTCAGCATCGTACAGTTCGAAAACAGTACAGTAATTTTAGGAAGGAGGTATAAAAGTGTTAATAAAAATAAAAAAAGCACAAAGCACATTGGAATATGCCTTGCTTGTAGGGCTGGTTGTGGGTGCGTTGTTAAGTATGCAAAATTACATGAAACGTGGCTTGCAGGGTAAATTCCAGGCAATAGGTGACCAGTTTGGTGACCAGTATTCACCTGGTGAAACGGAACGTGTAGATGAAATGACAGTTAGAAACGCGACTATAACAGAAGTAACAACAAGCGGTACAGATGGTAAAATTGAAACTAGTGTAGAAGGCGGCTATCAGGAAAGTACATCTAGCCGTAAGTTACGTTCGTTAGATGAAGAAACATGGGTTAAATAAAATTTAACGTTAGGTGAAGAAGTGTTTAAAAAAAGCCAAACGATATTAGAGTATGGCATGCTTATTGCGGTTATAGCTGTTTCGTTTTTGGGTATACAGGTATATCTTGTCAGAGGCATGAAAGGTAATTTGCAATCTGCCGGTGCTCAATTAAGCGATCAGTATAGTTACGGCTCGACAGATTTAGACGAAATTTATACACATTCTTCATCTAAAACCATCTTAAATACTCCCGGAATAAATAAACCCTGGGAGTTTGCGTGGACAGACGGTAGTTATGAATCACAGTCGGAAAGAAGCTTGGAGAAATTAAATGCTGATGCTGGTGATTAGATTTTTACTATTTATTAGGTGTAGCCAAAATGGTTAATAAAAAAACAAGACAAAAAGCGCAAACTGTTATTGAATATTCATTCTTGATAGCATTAACGGTCGGAGTGCTTTTAATAATGAATGAATTCCTAGGCCGTAGTTTGCAGGGTAACATAAAAAAAAGTGCTGACAGAATAGGCGGTGAACATCTATCGGGTAGTTTTTCCATACCTATACCGGAAAGCGGTTACAGATATTCTTCAGGGTCTATTAATAAACGTGAAGGCGCGGATATACAATATTCATCTGTATCCAAAATAAAAAGGAACACTTTTTCCGCAACCTATGAAGGAAAATATGGCTCAGTTAATGTTATTACAAATTCACGTCAAAAGATAGGAACTGTTGAGGGCGAAAAAATAGCGGATTCTGAGTTTAGCGGGTCAGCAGGTGTTGCAGGAGAAAGCGAGATAACAGAGGATGTAAGCAAGATAATGAATGTTATTGAAGATTCTTCTGTCGATCCGGGTATAAATGCCGACTCAATTGATGATTTAGAATTAACAGATGGCACGAAGGCTAATACATCAGATGTTGCTGTTGATAATTCCACTGCTGAAGGTTATGGCTCTGTAACTTTTGATGAGGGGGAAGGAGAATCTTCTTCATCTGATGAAGCGGTAATAAATACCGCGGATGTGTTATTAACGGATGTCTATGCTGAACATTTGGATGATTATATTACAGAGTGATTTTATAGATTTGGGTAGATAGCGTGATATAATAAAATTATGAAGATAAAAAACGCAAACGTTATATTAGAATATACAGTGGTTTTAGGGATAATAATGGGTGCAGTATTCGGTATATTTGAATATTTTAGACGGCACGTTCAAGCACGTGTAAAATATGAATGGGACTCACAGCAGGCCGATAGTACACATGTAGGCCTTGAATGGGAAAGCAGCGTGAGTTTTTCAAGTAGTTCCATGAAATTTGAACAAAATGAAGAGTTAACGGGTAATAAAAAATCATACGCTAAGAGTAATTCAACAACTACGTCAATAAATGTAGCAGCGCCTAGTATAAAGGGTTGGTCGGTTATGGAACATAAAGGATCTGGCTTGAGTGCTCAGGATGCGGCAGGTGCGCCACCAACGCCGTCATATCCTGCTTTGACTTATATTGACTGGCAAGACCAGAATTGGCCGTTATATTGAGGTTTTTATGAGAGTCTATCTAATAAAAAAAACACAGGCTATGGTAGAAATGGCGATACTGGTACCTTTGGTAATAGCCGCTATAGGAACGGTAATCTTATATCTTTGTCAACTTAATGGTGATCAATATCAGATTATGCAGGCTTTTCGTAAAGCATTAAAAAAATCACATGATGAAAACAAAGCCGTTTCATATGGTACATGGGACGATAGACGTCAAGCGGATGTAAATAACCCTATAGTAGGTCAAAAAGTTATTAATAGCGGCTCAGGCGCTGTTATGTGGGCTATCCCGAGCGTAGAGGATGGAGATACCGAACAAGGTAATGTGAAAGAAAAAACATATATAGCAATAAACTCTGCGGGCGGCAGGTTTGGGCCTGTTATAGAGTATGATTTGGGTGAAAAAGCTTCAGGCGGTGTAGAAACGAGATATGTTACTACAACGTATGAAAATCTTGACGTAAAGACCGAAGATGGACAAACTTCGTCAACTCGTTCAGCGGGAAGCGCTGAAGTTATGATGTATAAAGTGGGGGATAAACATAATTTTACCCAAGGACGTGTTTATGGGGAAGCCCGTAGTATCTCAGGGGGTGAGTAATTATGAAAAAAGCTCAAAGTGTTTTAGAGTCAACTGTTGCTTATGCCGCAGGAATGGTACTTTTGGGAGCTGCAATAGGTATATGGGCATGGGGTAACGCTCATGTTCCGGCAAGACAGGTTACATATGAGGCAACACGTTTAATGGCAGGCCAATCTGCAAGAAGTGTTAGTGCATCGGGTGCAAGCGGCGGTTCAAAGTCAGAAGTTTGGCCGACATATATTGCAAGTCCGGCTCCGTAATTTTTTGTGTCTATAAAATTTGGGGTAGAAAGTGAATATATTTAAGAAAAAAACTGGACAGATATCTATATTTTTCATTTCATTAGTTGTTACACTTATCGGTATAACTTTTGTTACTATCGTAATAGGAAAAACTGCTAAAGATAAGACCTATACGGCTAATTCAGTTGATGCTGGCGCAATTTCTGCAGCATCAGCTATGGCATATGGATTTAACTATGTTGCGAATGCGAATAAGCAGGAAGATAAAAAGTTGAAGAAAAATTTTAATGATTTTCAAACAGCATATAATAAATATTTTGATTGGGCTAATATTAATATTTATACGGGAAGATATATCCCACAATATGATACTGCGACGACTCAACAGTGCTGTGTGGCAAACTTAGTTTGTCAAACGGCACAACAGGCGGCAAAAGAAGCGTCAAAAGAAGCTGAAAATTATAAGAAACAAATTAATGAAACAATTAAAAATTCTGGTGGGCAGGGGGTAACGACAACAGGTGAACAACAGGAAAAGAATGTTGATGCAGGACTTAATGTTTGGGCAGATGGCAGTTCGGATAAAGGTGCTATAGTTGCTCCGTCTCCTATTAATACACAAACTTCCGCTCAAACAGGTACGTCAACAGGAGTTATTCCGAATTATTGGGATTTAACACAGAAATTTTATGAAAAAATTAGAGAAGTTTTACAGGATGATCAGGAAGGTAAAGGCGATGTTTATCATAATGCATTATATTTGGGATATATTTATGGGTTTAGGAACAGTGGTACATCGTTAAGATTAGGTAAAATTAACCAGAAAAGATATAGTCAGTTTTTACAAGAAATAACTCCTGACAAAGTCCGTAATGGGGAAGCCAAGACCTTTGATTGGACTGATGGAGCCGGACGTTCTCATGCCACTACAGTGATAGTCAATATCGCCGATGCGAAAAACTATAATGTCAAATTTACACAAATGGATAGAAGCCAAGTTGAGCAAAAACTGAATAAGGCTATGCAAGATGCTGAGCAAGCCAAGATCATGGCAGATAATGCGGCTCAAGCTTTTAGCGGGGCATGCGGCTGTGATACCGTGGCGACTTGTCCGACAAGTTTCTGTGGTTTTGGGGCGGTGTGTAATGCCGCTAATATTCTGGGTAGAGAACTTATGAAAATCTCAAATGAGTTTATGCAGCAGGCTAGGCAGGGGGTTGAGGATGTCAGGAAAGGACTGGATAACAGTAAAGACGAATCAAGTACAAGTAAAAAAGATACTGAATCAAAAATAATAAAATATCTTAACGACATACAACATTCAAGAACAGTTAATGTTATGAGTTTCCAATTTCATATGGGTGGTCCGGTTAAAGGAATGAGAGGAGATGTAGATATACCTGTTGCGTATCCTCCGGTAACATCAAGCGCGACGGCGTCTTTTAGAGGCAACGGAGATATTGGGAATGCGCAGCCTTCTCATGAGGTTTCTTTAATATCGGCGAATTAAACATGAAAAAAATTGTATTTTATATCATTTTTTTGTTTCTTTCAAGAGCAGCATATACTCAAAATATGCAAATTGCTATGCCTTATAATACTAGTCTAAGCGAAAAAAATATAACCAATGAAAATGGGATCGTAATGCATAATTATTTGTATGAATCTTATTTGGGTAAAAAAGAGATACTTACTTTTTATCGAAAGTTATTTGAAAACGATCTGAAATTGTATAGGGACAATAGCACTAACGATTTGCGCTTACAATATTTCAATGATAAGAATATTTATATTTTATATTTTTTGTCTAATAAACCAAACGATAATCGATATAAATTAGTTATAACAGGGACTAATAATGTTAATGATTTTTGTGCTGATTGTGCTAGTTTTAAAAAAACTAAAAAATATGATATTATTCCGGAGTATAATCAGGGTAGATTAATAGAAAATACTGAATATTTAGGGGGTTCTCTTGTTGCCATAGGGTATATAACTGAAGATAAAAGCATGGACAGTATTAGTTTTTATGAATCAAGGATGAAGAATCTAGGTTGGCAAATTATTAATTCTGAAGATAAATCTGGTGAATATATACCAGGAGAAATAATTAATATAATAGCGCCATATTCTGATTATGACATTACAAAAGAGATTTCTACAGAAACAGCTGAAAAAAAGACTGGCATTAGTGGAAAAACAATAACTTTTAAACTTGGGATAGCGAAATGTGAGATATCGGTTTACACCTTAGGGCGTGACTGTATGGAATTGATTATTAAAGAAAATTTTGGTAAAGGTATGATATTCCATGAGTTTGGTGATACAATTATAAGTGTAGCTTATATGCCCAACGGCGCAATATAAGGGATAATATATGAAAAAAAGAAAAGCACAAACTGCCATTACCTATGCCGCATTAATAGCCTTTGTTGTTGTAAGCCTGATAATAATCTCGGGCTACTTACAGGGTAGAGTGCAGGGTATGTATAAAAGTGCAGGGGATTCTATAGGTGATGAAGAGCAAAAAGATTAAAACCTATTCCATCCCTGGGATGGAATAGGTTTGGAATTTCCGGAAAATGTTTTTATAGATAGTATTTAAATAAATCGCGGATTTTTGTGTATTATAAACGTCGCCTCGTTTAAAGCAAAATCCGCGGTTTTTTATTGCCAATTTCCCTAACCTATTCCAACCAACCTATTCCAACCCGGGGTTGGAATAGAAAAATGCTTGTTTTTCAATCTCCAACCAATTCCATCCCTGGGATGGAATTGGTTTTTGGTTTACATGTTATTTTGTATCGTTATAATATTCTTTATAGGAGAATTATGTCTTTAAGAAAAAATCAATTGGTTGACGGAGAAATTTATCATATTTTTACGAAAAGTATAGAGGGTTTTAGTATTTTTAATTCTCCTAAGGATTTTTCGCGAATGGCTAACTTATTCTATTTTTATTCTTTTAAAAATATGCCATGTAAATTTTCAGTTTATATGAAAAAAGAAAAAGAAAAAGAAAATGAAAAAAGTTTTTTCTCGCAAAATGATAAAATAATTAAAATTATAGCTTACTGTATCATGCCTACTCATATCCATCTTGTATTGCAGCAAGTAGAGACAGAAGGGGTTTCTACTTTTATGAATCGTGTTTTGCTTAGTTATACGAAGTATTTTAATCTTAAATACAAACGAAAAGGTCCTTTATGGGAAAGCCGTTTTAAAAATGTTTTGGTTTTAAGTGATGAGCAATTACTTCATTTAACGCGATATGTTCATCTTAATCCTGTGACTGCTTTTCTTGTGAATACCCCCTTAAATTGGAAGTTTTCATCTTTCAATGAATATATAGATAGCAATGATAGTATAAAAGTTTGTGATTTTAGGGATTTTCTTGATATTAACCAGCAAGAATATAAAAAGTTTGTAGAGGATAATACAGATTATCAGAGAACTTTGGGAAAACTTAAAAAATTATTACTTGAATGAAATTTGGGAAATTATATTAAATAGTTGGAAAATCATGGAGAAATGATAAAATATGTATAATAAAAATATCTAATAAATTATGAGCCCTATCTTACTATTATCATTCGGTTTTCTTGTTATTGGCTTTTGTCTTGCCATGTATAACATAATGAACGTTCTTTCTGAACGTTGGGATAAAGCGCAAGAAAGTAAAACTGAAAAAACGGCATCTCAATTTGAAGAGATGTTTATTTTTCTTGATAAAAAGATTTTATTACGTATTTATCTTGTTATTCCGTTTATTTTCGCAACGATAGCATTTGTTTTAACAAAAAAGTGGTGGCTTTCCGGAGTTTTGTTAGCGGTCGGTGTTATTTTTCCTTTTTGGCTTGTCCGTTTTATGGATGATCGCAGGAGAAAGAAGTTTATAGTACAACTTGTAGATGGTCTCATGATAATGAATAGTTGTCTTAAGGGTGGATTGACTTTAACCCAGTCTTTTGAAGTTTTATCTGAAGAAATGACTCCACCTATAAGTCAGGAGGTTTCTCTTCTTAACCGTGAAATAAAAATGGGTGTCCCTTTAGAGGAAGCACTTATAAGGATGGATAAGCGTATGCCGTCTGAGGAAATGACTTTAGTTTCTTCGGCAATAATAGTAGCGAGGGAAACAGGTGGCGATTTGACTAAAGTTTTTGCGAAGCTTGTCGAGACTATACGTGATAGGTTGAAATTGAAAGAATTAATTGCGACTTTAACCTTACAATCAAGGTTACAGGCTATAATTATCTCACTTTTAGGCCCAGCATTCTTTTTTATTGTTCGTAAAATGAGGCCTGACCATTTTGATATTATGTGGCAGACAGAGTTGGGTAGGATTTTGATGATAATAGCGTTAGTTTTGCAGATAATAGGATTTGTTTTGATAATTATATTTGGGAGAATAAGAATATAAATGTTGCAAATTGCACTTATTCTATTGATGGCAGGCGTAATAGTCTTTTTCGTGGGTCTTTTCCCTAAGCCTCCAGACACTGTTTCTATTTTTGGTGAAGCGGTGAAAGAAAAAAGGGGATCGGGCTGGTCGCCATTGTTAGGTCTATTCGCACCTTTGAATAAGATTTTTGTAAAAGGTCTTAGGATGGAAGACAAGCTTAAACATGATTTTTATTTAGCAAAATGGCGGGTTACTCCTGAAGAATATATCGCCGGTAAACAGTTATTAGCAGTTTTTTTGCCTTTAACTGCTTTTTTTATTTTTGGATTGAAAAAACCTATTTGGCTTGTATTTTTTTCGCTTTTTGGTTTTATCCTACCTACTCTTTTGTTGCATTCTGCGGTTAAGAAACGTAAATATGCCATAGTACGTCTTTTACCGGAAACGATAGACCTTTTGGGCCTTTGTGTAGGGGCGGGCCTTGATTTTATGGCGGCTGTACGGTGGGTAGTGGAAAAAGTAAAGATGAACCCGATGATTGAAGAACTGGGTTATGTCTTAAAAGAGATAAATGTTGGTAAACCTAGGGTGGAAGCGTTACGGGATCTATCTAAACGCGTTAATATACCGGATGTGACTTCATTTGTTCGTATTCTTATACAGGCAGACCGTATGGGTACTCCAGTCGAGGAGACTTTTAGAATAGTATCTGAAGATACGCGTATGCGTCGTTTCCATAGGGGTGAACGTCAAGCCATGACAGCACCGATAAAAATGTTAATACCTCTTATTTTTTGCATCTTACCTGTTATTCTTATAATAATCGCCGGTCCTATATTGCTTCGGTTTATGTCTCAAGGCGGAGTCTTTGGCTCATTTTGATTTATTAAAAAACAAACGGGTGTTTTTCAGCTGTAAGTATATCAATAAGATTTAAATTAAAATTTGCTTGTGTATTTGTTTCTCTTTGAGGCAAAAGATAAGTATTTATTTTCTTTGGTATATAGTTATGAAGAATTTGTTTTCTATCAACTTGTATTATTAAATCAATATATGTGTTTTGTTTATTTTTTTCAGAGTAATTTTTAGTATCACTAATCTGAGTGTTATATATTATATCCCTATTTTTGTTTTTGAAAGTAGCTGCTTTTAATTTATCAATATTTTTTGATAAAGGAATGTTTCTGTTTTTTTGTCTAATATTACTAATGTCGAGAAGCTCATTTTCTGAAACATGCAAGGGCATTTCTTGTTTTATAGCCGAAGAGTTATTTTGAGACGATAGAAATATTGAAGGGGTACTATTAGTATAGATAGGGCCAGGGACATCTTTTTTTGAAGCTATAATATTTTTGCCGAATTTGGTAGGCAAAAATATTTGTTTATTATATTTATAATGAAGAATATTAAATATATTTATGCTGTGTTGAGATTCATAGATTCGAGGCAGCTGATTTTTTATTTTTGTTGAATATGTGATATTTTTGAATCTATTTGTATAAAAATTTATTATATTTAAAAAGGGCTTATGTATTTTTATATTTTTTATTATAGTCTTTTCTGCGAATGGCACGAACATTAGGTTAGATATAGTATGCAATGGATCTTTATTTATTTTTAGATGATTATACTCTATTATAGGGAATTCTTGATGGTTATTAAATTTAAGGTTTTTTATATATATTGAGAAATTAGTTATTTTAATGTTATTTATATTCTTATATTTTTTTAGATTAATTATTGGTATTTGAGTTTCGTTTAAATCAACAGGTATGTCAATCAGTTTTAGCTCATGGCTCTGTGGGATAATGACCTTATTTATTTGCGGCATAGCTGATGACGTAAGCGGTTTGATATATGCCGGCAGTTTGGTTTTTGGCAAAGAGACATTAGTCATATGGAGTTTGGGCAAAACGATATCAACTTTAGTTTGAGGCAAAGGTATATCAAGTTCGGCAATATCTATAGATATATTAGGTAAAGCCGGTTCATATGCGCGTGGTGAAATCTCCCGAACAATCTTAGGCACCGGTATCTCATTAACAGGCTCAAGATAAGTCTGAGTAGGTAGTTCAGGTAACTCTATATTAGGTAAAGGCAACTCAGGTAACGGTATTTCAGCTCTCGGTATATTGAACTC
>JAQVMQ010000075.1 GCA_028703535.1 Candidatus Omnitrophota bacterium
TCGGCCGGGTAGAATATCAAGGCAAAAAATATGCACTCATTGTCTTTACGGCTCGTGCGGTAGGCTTTTTCGATGAGGAAAAGATATACATGGATATAGAGACTTTATATCCTGTAGTCGTTACGCGTGATATTAACATATTTGGGAAAAAAGAGAAGATAGACGAGTTCTACGGGCCTGACGGTAAAATAAAAATCATAAACAGATCAAAAGGTAAAGAGACGGAAACAACGTTTCAAACTTCCGGTCGTGCGGATAACATATATTGTTTTATACAACGGCTGAGTAATTTGAGAAAAATCGCGCAGGACGATATATTTGAATTAAATCTGCCTACTAGAAAAGTGTCGGCTGTAGTTAAAGGCAAAGATGAAGTAAATATCGACGGTTTTTTAAAAAGCGCTTATCTTATCGAGACTGTACCGAAACAATTTAAGATATGGCTAAGCGATGACGGCGCTATGCTGCCGCTAAGAATAGACGGCACGGTAGGTTTGCGAAGTGCGGTCATGATAATGACAGACAGTTGTAAAAGTGATAAAAATTAATAGTTTTAAAGAAAGGATAATATGGCTTCGTTGTCTATAGGCATAGTGGGACTTCCTAATGTAGGTAAATCGACTTTGTTTAACGCAATAACAAGTGCGCAGGCTGAAGTCCAGAACTATCCGTTTTGTACTATTGAACCTAATACAGGGATAGTGCCTATACATGATGACAGGATAGCTGTATTGTCCAAGATGAGCCGGAGCGCTAAAAGTATTTACGCGACGATTGAATTTACGGATATTGCCGGTTTAGTTAAAGGCGCGTCTACGGGTGAAGGCCTGGGCAATAAATTTTTGGCTAATATACGTGAAGTTTCGGCTATCGCGCATGTTGTCAGATGTTTTGATGATTCCAACATAACACATGTCTCAGGTAAGATCGATCCGTTGGACGATATCGAAATAATAAATCTAGAACTTATATTGGCTGACCTGGCTGTTGCTGAGAAGATGAAAACTACTCTTGAAAAAAAGGTCAGGGGGGCCAAAGATAAAGACGATCTGAAACGTATCGAGCTCCTTGCAAAATCGATAAAGGTATTAGAGTCGGGCAAACCGGTAAGATCTTTAGAGTTTGATGATGAGGAAAATAAATTATTGAAACAGATGTCTTTTTTGACGGCAAAAAAAGTTATATATGTAGCCAATGTATCTGAAGCTGACCTTAAAAACGGGAATGACTATATCAATATGGTTAAAGATTTTGCAGAAAAAAATAATGATGCGTTTGCTGTGATATCGGCACGCATAGAAGCTGAAATCGCGCAGCTTGATCTTGAGGAACGTAAAGAATATTTCAAAGAGCTGGGGGTAGAGTCCTCAGGGCTGGATGTTATTGCGCATGAATGTTTTGATATTTTAGGACTGCAGACTTTTTTGACTACCGGTCCGAAAGAAACAAGGGCATGGACTATACGTAAGGGTGATACTGCTCCGCAGGCTGCAGGCGTGATACATTCGGATTTTGAGCGCGGATTTATCAGAGCGAATATCGTATCGTACGACGATTTTGTCGCCAATAACGGACTTGCCGGTGCGCGTGAGAAAGGACTATTACGTCAGGAAGGTAAGACATATATTATGCGTGACGGAGACGTAGTAGAATTTTTATTTAACGTCTAAAACCTATTTATAAATGTCCGGAAATATCAAAAGCTCGGCTGCTGTAAAAAAAGCGTTGAAAAAAGTTGCTTGTAAAGAGACATCTGCGCTTCTAAAAAAATTTTTCAAAACAGATAAAGGTGGGTATGCGGAAAATGATATTTTCATAGGTGTCAAGGTGCCTGTCATACGGAACGTAGTGGCAACAGCGGAACTAACACTTATTGAGATATCGGATCTTTTGTTTTCTCCTGTGCATGAAGAGCGTATTGCCGCGCTTATCAGCCTTGTATCAATGTTCGATAAAGCTTCTGATAAGGATCGCAAAGCTATATATACTTTTTACATGTCTAACTTGAGATTTGTTAATAATTGGGACTTGGTCGATCTGTCCGCTCCGAAGATATCCGGTATGTATTTGCTGGATAAAGATAAATCGGTGCTTTTTAAATTAGCGGCAACCGAGCTGTTATGGACTAGAAGGGTTTCAATTGTCTCGACTTTTACTTTCATAAAAAACGGTATATTTGATGTAACGTTGAAATTATCGGAGATGCTTTTAAGCGATAAAGAGGATTTGATGCATAAAGCTGTCGGATGGATGTTGCGCGAGGTGGGTAAACGAGATATTAGGATGCTTTGTGCGTTTTTAGATAGGAATATTTCAAAAATACCGCGCACGGCTTTGCGCTATTCGATAGAGCGCTTTCCGCAAGAGTTACGTAAACATTATTTAACGATATAGTTGGTATTGTATAAAAAGATAACACTGGCTATTATTTTTTTTTCGTTATATTATATATAATATAACGAACGGGGGAGATATGGTAAAACGAAGAGGCGATTTTCGCGCTACACATCAGTATAAAGGCTTTAAATTATGTCCCGGCAAACCATTGCCGTTTGGTGCTACTGTATTGGCTAACGGTGTTAATTTTTCTATTTATTCAAGTTATGCGGATAGTTGCGAACTTGTTTTGTTCAGAAAAGGTGAGAAAGAACCGTTTATCGAAATACCGTTTTTTAAATATTTCAAGATAGGTAATGTATTTACTATGATGGTCCTGGACCTTGAATATGATGATATCGAGTATGGCTTTAGAATGGACGGATTGTTTGATATCAAAAATGGCCATTGGTTTGATAAAAAACGTATACTTATGGATCCGTATTCTAAGATAGTTAACGGTATAAATGTCTGGGGTGAACGGGATAAGGACCTAGGTGATTATAAATATAGGTCACAGATATTATTTGAGGATTTTAATTGGGATGATGATGTGCCGCTTGAGACACCGGTCGAAGACCTGATAATATACGAAATGCATGTCAGAGGTTTTACTAACCATATATCTTCAGGTGTTGCCGCGCCCGGTACTTTTATCGGGATAAAAGAGAAAATACCTCATTTAAAAAAACTTGGTGTCAATTGTATAGAACTTATGCCGATCCATGAATTTGATGAACTTGAAAATTTCAGGGTCTCACCAGGGACAGGTGAGAAGCTTAAAAATTACTGGGGCTACAGTAACTTGGGATTTTTTGCGCCTAAAGCGGGGTATGCGGCATCCGGTAAAGATGGTGGACAGGTAAATGAGTTTAAGTCACTTGTAAGGGATCTGCATGCTAACGGGATAGAGGTTTTTCTTGACGTAGTGTTTAATCATACGGCCGAAGGTAATGAAAAAGGGCCTTATATTTCGTATCGCGGTATAGATAATAAGACGTACTATCTGCTCACTCCCGACGGTAAATATTACAATTTCAGCGGTTGCGGCAATACTTTGAATTGTAATCATCCGGTAGTGCGTGACATGATAGTCAATTGTCTGCGCTATTGGGCAAGTGAATATCATATTGACGGGTTCAGATTCGATCTTGCCTCTATATTGGGCCGTGATCAAGAAGGTGTGCCTATGGCCAGTCCTCCGTTAATAGAGGCTTTGGCGTTTGATCCTATATTGGGCAAATGTAAACTTATAGCCGAGGCGTGGGACGCGGCGGGTCTTTACCAGGTAGGGTCTTTCCCTGCGTGGGGCCGATGGGCTGAGTGGAACGGTAAATTCAGGGACGATATAAGGAAATTTATCAAAAGCGATATGGGTATGGCTAAACTTGCGGCTTTACGTATTGAAGGGTCGCCTGACCTTTATAAAAGCAATAATCGCGGCACAAAAGCATCGGTTAATTTCATAACGGCACATGATGGTTTTACGTTAAGAGATCTTGTATCTTATAACGAGAAACATAATTTTGATAATGCGGAAAATGATACCGACGGTGATAATAATAATAACAGTTGGAATTGCGGAACTGAGGGCGAGACAGATGATCCTGTTGTCAATGAATTGCGCCGTCGTCAGATGAAAAATGCTGTTACTATACTTATGCTCAGTCAGGGCACACCGATGATACTTTCAGGTGATGAAATGGGCAAG
Source organism: Candidatus Omnitrophota bacterium (assembly GCA_028703535.1). Classification (GTDB taxonomy): domain Bacteria; phylum Omnitrophota; class Gorgyraeia; order Duberdicusellales; family 4484-171; genus JAQVMQ01. The sequence continues at coordinate 4,088 of JAQVMQ010000075.1, forward strand.
ACCCAGTTTGGTAATAATAACGCGTATTGTCAGGATAACGAGATATCATGGATAAATTGGAACGATTTTGAAAAAAACATCGAGATATTTGAGTTTTTCAGGAAAATAATAGATTTCAGGCGTACACATCCTGTTCTGCGGAGCAGATATCATTTGCAGGAGAAAGATTATGTAGGCAGTGGTATACCCGATATATCATGGCATGGGATCAGAGCGGGTAAACCGGATTTTTCGGATACGAGCAGGACACTAGCGTTTTTGTTGTGCGGACAGCATGCTAAAGGCGGATCGGCGAAAGATAATAGTATATATGTCGCGATAAATATGCACTGGAAACGGCATCGTTTTCAATTGCCGCCTATGCCGTCTAAAGTAAAATGGTATATGGCTATTAATACGGCAAATAAAGCACCGGACGATATATATATAAACGGTGAGGAACAATGTGTTTCTAACCAACGGAATATACTTGTACAGGGCAGATCAATAATGGTCTTGCTGGCTAAATAATGAAAATCTTTTTGGAGAAAATATTTGATTGGTATGTTCTTTTCGCGCATGCCCTGCGAAGGTCTTGAATTTAAGTTATAAAGAATTTAACGTCTGGGTTTGGGGGATAATCGTTCCTTTGATATTATTCA
>JAQVMQ010000076.1 GCA_028703535.1 Candidatus Omnitrophota bacterium
GTTTCGGGGTGGTGATTGGGACTGGACTGCTGACTACGCGCGAGTCTCAGACCGTGTCTATGCGGCTACCACGAATACTACTCGCCTCCTCAATTACGGGGCCCGGTGTGTCCGAGGGCTTCCAGATTAAACTTTTGTACTTTTTTCTTTTACACTTTGGGAGCGTGAATAAAGATATGGGAGTATGGGGTATATGACGGGGACGCCTGTTGTTGAAAAATTTAAGAAGCTCATTTGCTGGATGCTTCCGAAAGTAAGTAAATTTCCTAAAGATCAAAGGTATTTGCTTGTAGACAGGATCGTTCAGCTGATGTTTGATATTTTGGAGAGAATGATAGGTGTTGTGTATGCGATAAAAGGTGAGAAAAGAAATATGTTAAGAAAGATAAATCTGGATATTGATAAGCTTCGGTATTTTATACGGATTGCTTATGAGATGAAATACATAAATTTGAAAGGATATGACTATTTCACAAAACAGATAGTTGAGACAGGTAAGATGATAGGCGGATGGTACAGGTATTTGAATAATTGATGTTTTTAAGTTTCGGTATGAAGATAGCCCGGGAGGCTTTGTGTTTAAGGACCAAAGCGAGGGAGCGAAGATAATGGAAGCCCAGGCGTTGTTTTCCGCGTTTATTCATGGCTTAGGCTGGCGGATAAGGAAAAAATGAAGAACTTTGTGAAAAGATTGTTTTGCGGAGTTTGCCGGTTATTAAAGGAGCAGCGCTGATTTTTGTGTTTGTCAGGTTCCGGGTTTCGGGGTGGTAATTGGTCTCCGACCCTCCGAACAGAAAAGGATAAAATATGTATTGTGTTTACCTTTTGCAAGATAGCAAGGGGCAATATTATATTGGTCAGACAAAAAATATTCAGAAAAGGTTGGAATTACATAACCGTGGACTAGTTCGTTCAACAAAGCATAGAAGACCTCTTAGTCTGGTTGGCGTTGAAAAGCATAATTCAGTATCAGAAGCTCGATGGAGAGAATATACCCTGAAAAAATCAGCTTTCCAACGTCAAAGATTTATTAATAAATTAAGTCGAGGGTCGTTGACCCGGAGGGAACAACAATGCTGACAACGCGCAAGTATCAAACCGTAACAATGCGGCTAACACGAATACTAATCGCAACAACAATTACGGGGCCCGGTGTGTCCGAGTACTTCTTTATCTTCATCAGGCGGTTCTTTAAAGGGCCGCCTTTTTTATAGTTAAGATATAGCGGTTTTTATGATTGAAGAAAAGAAAATAATCGGAGTTTATGAGGAAATAATATCTAAAAAGAATTTATACCGTGCTGTGTATAACGCCGCGCGTGGTAAAAGATATAATGGAAGCGTTAGTGATTTTTTATTTTATCAGGAAAGAAATATTAATGATCTTCATAGTTGTCTTTTATCAGGTGCTTACAGGCATGGGAAATACAATAATTTCTTGATAACTGACCCGAAAAGGCGTCAAATTTCGGCGGCACCTTTTCGAGATAGAGTTGTTCATCACGCGGTGAATGATGTTATAGAACCGTTAATTGACAGGTCATTTATTCATGATTCTTATGCCTGCAGGAAAGATAAAGGGACGCATAAAGCACTTGACCGTGCGCAGAAGTTTTTAAGGGCTAATAAATTTTGTTTTCATGGTGATATACGAAAATATTTTTCATCTATCAATCACGAGATACTTAAAGAGCTTTTAAGGGAAAAAATAGCTGATGTTGATTTGCTGTCGCTTTTAGATAAAATTATTGATTCGGCCAATCAGGCAGTTGATGAAAAGGGAGTCGGACTGCCGATAGGCAATCTTACCAGCCAGTTTTTTGCTAATCTTTATTTGAATGAGCTTGATTATTTTGTTAAGCATTTTTTGAGGTGTAGATATTATTTGCGTTATATGGATGATTTTTTGATTTTTGATAATGATAAAAGATATTTAAAATCTATAAAGGGTAAAGTACGGAATTTTTTAAATGAAAAGCTTAAATTGGGGTTGCATGAAGGTAAATCGCAGGTATATTTATGCGAGCAGGGAGTGAAATTTTTAGGTTTTAGGCTGTATCCTTTTTATAGGCGTTTGACGTCTGAAAATGTTAGGCGCTTTAAAAAACGGATAAAAAATTTTGAAGTTTTGTTGGCAAAAAAAGCTGTCAGCCGTGATTTTGTTAAAGCGTCTTTAAAATGTTGGACAGCGCATAGCATGTACGCGTCTACATATAAATTAAGGGAACGGATTGTAAAAGAAATAATAAAACGCGATTCCCGGCTTTTCGGAGATTGTGCGGGGTATATTTTACCGTATCTTAACCAGCAACCCAGTGACCATCTGGGATGGTCAACTTTACTTTGTTAGAGAAAGTCACTAATTTTATTGGGGGTTACTAACTTTCCACGATAATTGTAAGATTGTAATGTAGTTTGTTATTAGGATTAGGGATATACAATATTTAATTATATTTTTTCTTAATATATAGAATCAGATTTTAGCCACTTCCCAAATCACTTCTAATGCGGGTTTGGAAGAGTTAATTGCAATGGCTAATTTGGGATTTACAACAAGAACTTGTATGCTATAATACAGCAATTTAAAAAAAACGGCTTAAGCGTACAATGGGGTGCGCTGTAAGAGGTTGAACAATGACGTTTAAGCTTTTTTAGCGAAAAGTTTGAGCGTTTTTTATTTTTTTAGAGGTATTATGGCAGAAAAAATGCGTATAGCACTGGCTCAGATAAATACTATAGTAGGGGATTTTGCCGGTAACAGCCGAAAAGTCCTTGATTACGTAGAAAAAGCTAAGGTGTATCAGGCTGATGTAATTATTTTCCCTGAATTAACGCTGTGTGGGTATCCGCCGGAAGATCTCTTACATAAGCCTAAATTTATTGAAGATTCCGGGTTATGTTTAGAGGAGTTAGCGCGTAAGATTAAAGATATAACTGCGATTATAGGGTTTGTGCGTCAGGACGGGGCCGATATATATAACAGCGCGGCAGTTGTGTCAAATGGTAATTTTTGCGGGTTCTATGACAAAATGTATTTACCTAATTACAGTGTTTTTGATGAAAAACGTTATTTTAAATCAGGTAAATGCAATTTGTTGTTTGATATATGCGGGATCAAAGCAGGGATAAATATATGCGAGGATATATGGCATCCGGATGGGCCGTATAAGGCGCAAAAAGAAAGCGGAGCTCAGATTATATTTAATTTATCCGCGTCACCGTATTATGTTAATAAACATAGAGAGAGGCAGTGCCTTATAAGTAATATAGCGGTAAAAGAGCGGGTTCATTTCGCGTTTGTTAACTTGGTTGGTGGTCAGGACGAGCTTGTTTTTGACGGCGCGAGTTCTTTTTTTTCGCCGGAAGGTAAGATTATGAGTTCGGCTAGACAGTTTCAGGAGGATGTTTTGATTGTTGAAGCTGAGTTTTCCGTAAAAAATAATGTAGAAAAAAAGAATCTTGAAGTTATAAAAATAGACACTATGTTAAAAGAAAAAACCTCAAAGGTTGAGATGAAAATAGAAGAAGAGCGGTCCGCTGAGTGGGAAGTTTATTCGGCACTTACATTAGGATTGAAAGATTACGTTGTAAAGAACGGATTTGAAAAAGTTGTTTTAGGTATAAGCGGCGGGATAGACTCTGCTTTTGCCGCGGCTGTCGCGGTGGACGCGTTAGGCAGGGATAATGTAATAGGTGTGATTATGCCGTCAAAATATTCTTCGGACCAAACACAAAAAGATGCGAAGATATTGGCTGATAATCTTGGTATAAAGTCGTATTGTTTGCCGATTGGAGAAGTTTTTAATGAATATTTGGATTCGTTGGGAAATATATTTAAAGGGCTTAAAGAAAACGAAACGGAAGAGAATTTACAAGCGCGAGTCAGGGGTAATTTTCTTATGGCTTTATCTAATAAATTTGGCTGGTTAGTTTTGACTACCGGTAATAAAAGTGAAATGTCTGTGGGGTATTGCACTTTATATGGTGATATGGCAGGTGGTTTTGCCGTTATTAAGGATGTGCCTAAGACTCTAGTATATAAGTTATCTAATTATGTCAATAATGTCAAAGGTAAAGAAGTTATACCTTTAAGTATTCTTGAGCGTGCGCCTTCGGCAGAGTTAAAATTTAACCAAAAAGATCAGGATAGCTTACCGGAATATGAGATTCTAGATGCTATATTGAAAGAATATATAGAAAATGATAAAGGTTTGGAACAAATAATATCTTTGGGATTTGACAGGCCGCTTGTTACAAATATTATAAGTAAAGTTGATCGTAACGAGTATAAAAGACGTCAGGCTCCGCCGGGCATAAAAATTACTGAGAAGGCGTTTGGACGTGATAGGCGGATGCCGATAGTTAATAAGTATCGGTAATATTTATTTTAATAGTTGAAAGGTGAAATAATGGCAGCGTTTCCTAAAAAACAGGGTTTATATGATCCGCAGTTTGAACATGATAGTTGCGGGGTAGGGTTTGTCTGTAATATAAAAGGGATAAAGTCACATTCGATAGTTTCTGATGGGTTGCAAATATT
>JAQVMQ010000027.1 GCA_028703535.1 Candidatus Omnitrophota bacterium
ATTATAACAATACATATTTATATTGTAAAGCGTTTTCTGTTTTATGATTGTTCAATTTTATATTTTTGTTTTTTTATTTCATCACTAGGCTGCGATTTCCATCTTTTATGTATCCAGCTCCACTGTTCAGGAACAGCGCGTATCCATTTTTCGATTACACCTGTAAGCTTAATAACGTTAAGTAATATAGTTTCATTTTTGTCTGAAGAAGAAATCATTTCTTCTTCTTTTTCAAATCTAATATGCTGCACTACTTTACCATTTTCTGTAGTTCTATATATATATCCCGGCACAACCACCGCGTTAGAACGTAACGCAAAGACTACTGCACCGACAGGCGTTGCCGCAAGTTTACCGTAAAATTTCACCCACACACCGCCTGTCCCGAAATTCTGATCCATTTGTATTATAACTATCTCATTATTTCTTAAAGCTTTTAATATAGAGGATATACATTCTTTTCGCGGATATGAATGTATAGTCTTCATACCTGACTTATCTCTAAGAACACTAAGATATTCTTCTGCCTTAGGATCACGCATAGGCCTTGCTACAATGTTGACATTATAACCCAGCTTGGCAAGCTTTAAGCTCATCAAAGGAAAATTTCCTAAATGAGCCGTGACGACAATCACTCCCCTGCCTGTTTGGAGTGCCTTATCCAGGTGCTCTTTATTCTCAATACATATATTAGTAAATTCATCAGGATTCCTTGAGAATTTTAATAATTCAAATGCGCTCTGTCCCATGAAGACGAAACTATCAATTATTATTTTTTTCTTTTCTTGTATAGATTTTTCGGGATAGGCTATTGTCAGACTTTCCATAGCATTCTTCGTATGTTTGGAAACAAAAAATGAGACTAGCCTGCCTAAAAAACCTCCTATAGAGTATATAACAGAAATCGACATAAGCCCTGACAGCCATACAAAAAACTTCAAAAATACAAGGCCTGTCGCACGTTTAAAAACTTTTTTACGTTCTTTTTCGCTCATAGAAAATAATTATACCATAGCTAATTTTATTTTCAAAAACAACATTATCCAATAGCCAACAAGGTGAATTGTAGCTCATATCGCGACAACTTTCAATTCAAAACATTAAATCTATTATTTGTTGCTTTTAAAACCATTTCATTTGTCATCCTATATCCCAATATCTTTTTTGTATTTCGCTTGAAGGCCCAATACCGCTAATCTCCTTTGGTTTTTAGAACCATCCTCTATCTAAAGCTACTTCTACGACAATTCTTTTTTATTCTTCTTGACCCCCGTCAATCTGGTAAACTGTTCGTAAGATATTTTGGAAATATCAATTTTAAAGCATAGAGAGATTTTGGCAAATGTTACAGGATGAATATTGGGCTAAGCAAGAAAAGACTTTAACAAAACAAGAATTGACAATAGAAATAGACAAATTTATATATTACTACAATTACCAGCGTAGACATGGAAGTTTGGATTATAAATTGCCGCTTGGCAAGCTTAAAAAAACCGCTGATTTGTTACCTGAATTATGAAAATATACACCCTACAAACATTTTAACTTAAATTACACTGAAATCAATTCCTACCATCGACTCCGGGAACCTTTCCCGATACGCCCTTTCAAACTTCTCAGGATCAGCCCGAATATTTAGATATAAGTTACTGGTATTTATCTATACATTCGATCGCATAAACGAAACGAACGGAAAACGACCAACAACTAACGGTTGACTATCATCTTTTATATCCAATATTTTTCAGTAAATCCGTACGCCATAATATTTCTTTAGCATCTTCGACACCTTTAGGCATAGAACCGTCAATAACTCCGAGTATCCCCCTGCCACGTTCGTTATCTACAACAATAACATCAATAGGGTTGGCTGTCGCACAAAAAATATTGCAAACTTCAGATACATTCTTTATCCGGTTCAATATATTCACCGGATACGCGTTTTTCAACGCTATAAAAAACGTATGTCCGCATCCTATCTTAAACGCATTATCAACGGCAAGTTTTTTTAGATTATCATCATTGCCATCAAAACGGACCAGACATTTACCCGACGCCTCACAAAAAGCAATGCCGAACTTGATTCCCGGCACAGCTTCGATAAGCGCCTCATAAATATCTTCAACGGTTTTTATGAAATGCGCCTGACCGATGATGACATTCATATCTTCAGGCTTGTCTACTTTAAGTGCTCTTATTTTTAACTCCATACGTTTGCCTCCTTACTAAAAATAATTCATTAATCAGCGTAATTATTACACAAAATATTATGAACCAGTCACCATATTTATTATAGAAACTTCTTTGGCTGGCAACAGATACGTCAAAAGTTTTTTGCGCGCTTAGAAACAGCCCGTCATCAATATCCATATCGATTAACCTTCCTAACCGATCTATATACCCGCTTATCCCGGTATTAGCACATCTTACAAAAGATATACCGTTTTCAACGGCACGCGCTGTCAAAATAGCTACGTGCTGTTGAGCCTGAGGATTGCCGTTAAACCAAGCGTCGTTAGTTATATTGACCATAAAATTACTTTTTTGCGCCTGATGTCTGACAAAAGAAGAAAAGATGTCTTCAAAACAAATAAGTAGCGTAAACTGGCAGCCTTTATAACGGAAAACTGTTTCTTTATCACCAGAGGTAGTATCTCCTATCTGATTTACTATATCTATGAATCCAAGCATATTTCTCATAGGTATATATTCCCCAAACGGCACAAGCCTGATCTTATCGTAAGTCTGTACAATATCCGGGCCGTCTTTATTTATAAGAAAAGCGGAATTAAAAAAATTACCTCTATCTTCACGAACAACTCCTATAAGCATATCCCGTCTGACATATCTAACAAAATCTTTCAACCCGGAAGATGTTTGTCGATTGATGATTATCGGCCAGGCAGTCTCCGGATAAATAACCAGCACATCATCGAAGATAGGTTTAGCCATATAAGCAAGTTTGTTTATGACACTCATTTTTTTATCTTCATCCCATTTGTCTTCCTGCGAAACATTGGGCTGTACTATCGCGAGTTTTATTGTGTCGGAAGTTTCTGCCAGACCGTTAACCTTATTAGAAGAATAAAAAAATGCGAATATTCCAAGAGCAAAAATTAAAAATAATTTCTTTAAACTTATTCTTTTTGAAAAAAATATCTCAAAAATAAATACATTTACCATTAAAGTAAAAAAAGACAAAATTTTTATGCCTGCTAAATCCACTACCTGAAAAAAATAGAGATACTTAGTATAAAGATACCCTATGTCCGTCCAGCCGAAACCACACCAAACATGTTCCTGAAGCCATTGGATCAATACCCAAAACGCCGGTACAATCAATATATTGTATTTTGAAATAAGATATCTTCCGGCAAGTGTGAAAAAAAGTACAGGGTATAAAGAAAGATAGATTATTAGTAAAACTAAGCCCAGCTTAGTTACGTATCCTATCCAGAATATAGCCGTAAGATAAAACGTTAGGCCAAAGATAAAAGACAGAGCGACACCTTTCTTGTAACTCTGCTTGCTTATACTGTAAAAAAATAAACTGAACGAGAAAAAAGATAAGCCCGACAAATATACATGCCAAAAACTTAAACCCGACAATAACCCGCTAAAAAAACATAAAAAAAAATCATTAAAAAAGATGTTTTTTAAGCGCCGCAGCATTTTTTATATTTTTTTCCGCTCCCGCACGGACAAGGATCATTTCTCCCGACCTTTTTGTCATGTACCGTTATTATCCGTTTCCCGTTTTTCTTGCCTTGGGCTTTAAGAGAAGAAAACTCATCGTGTTTGATCTCATGAGGAGTGTTCTCGAAAACTCCGCGTTTAGGGCGATCTATTAATATTTTTGTTTTAAACGCGCTCTCGACTATCATCTCACGCGCCGAATCTATCATGTTCTGGAAAAGATAGAACGATTCTTTCTGATACTCTACAAGCGGATCAACATGCGCATAACCTCTCAACCCTATAGCCTCTTTTAGTGAATCCATTATGAGAAGATGCTCTTTCCATTTGGAATCTACCGCACGTAAAGAAACCCATTGTTCCATCATGCGAAGCTCATGCGCACCATACTCCTCTTCTTTAGCAACATATTTTTGTTTTAAACTATCCCTGATAACCTGTGCAGCCTTATCCAGTTTATATTCTTGCATAGCTGTTATATCTATATCCAAATCAAATTTACTTTTAGCCCAATAAGAAAGACCGATAATGTTTTTTTCATCACCAAAGAACTCCGCTATATTATCATCAACCAGCTCATATGCCATATCCAGGATATCATCGCGTGTGCCTTCATTCATCAAAAGATCGTCTCGCTGGTTATACACAAACTCACGTTGTTTATTCATTATATCGTCATACTGCAAAAGCTGTTTACGTATTTCAAAATTATGGCCTTCAACCCGCTTCTGGGCAGTACTCAAAGAATGGTTTATAAGAGCGTGTTCTATCGGCTGGTCTTCGGGAAATCCGAATTTGTCCATTATAGCGTATATTTTATCTGACCCGAAAAGCTTCATAAGATCGTCTTCCAGCGAGACATAAAAACGTGAAGAACCGGGATCACCCTGTCGGCCCGAACGTCCGCGCAACTGATTATCTATACGCCGTGACTCATGTCTTTGGGTACCTATAACATGCAAGCCGCCAAGTTCAACAACTTTGTTATGTTCAGATTCAAATTCGTTTTTATGTTTATCTATTAATTTTTGATAGTTATCTTTATATTCATCCGTGTCCTCATCCAACTGCATAGCACCGAGCATATCTTTAACGAAAAAATCAAGGTTACCTCCCAAGACTATATCGGTTCCACGTCCGGCCATGTTCGTCGCTATAGTTACTTGATTAAGTCTTCCGGCCTGCGCGACAATATGCGCTTCACGTTCATGATACTTAGCATTTAAAACATTATGCCTCACCCCGCGCTTATTGAGCATAAAAGAAAGTATTTCGGAATCTTCAATAGATGCCGTACCTACGAGCACCGGCTGTTTACGTTTATTATATTCTACTATCTCCTGTATAACAGCCTCGAATTTGCCGTTCTTGGTTTTATATATTCTGTCAGCCGCACTTTTTCTGTTCAGCGGCCTGTTGGTAGGCACAACTACAACATCAAGTTTATATATATGTTCAAATTCATTTGCCTCGGTATATGCGGTACCGGTCATGCCTGCCAATTTGAAATACATACGAAAATAGTTCTGAAGAGTTACCGTTGCCAATGTCTGTGACTCTTCCTGTATGCGCAGGTTTTCCTTAGCCTCAACCGCCTGATGGAGCCCATCCGACCATCTTCGTCCCGGCATAAGCCTACCGGTGAAATCATCTACTATCAAGACTTTACCATCTTTAACAATATACTCCTTGTCTTTCCTGAAAAGTTCATTTGAATGCGCTCTTAACGATTGCGTAATATAGTGTAGCCATACGTTAGACACAGGATCAGGTGATTCTTCTAGGCTGGAAACGTTCAAAAGTTTCGTACATTTTTCTTCACCTTTACTTGTTAAATACGAATTATTAGTTTTAATTTCTATTATCGCGTCATATTTCTGTTCAAACTCGTCAGGCATAATGACAGACTCCGTGCCGTCGATATTTTTCACGCGGACTGTGCCGTCCTTACGATTAATAGTCTGTATAACCGTTTTTACCTGAAGCTGCCTGACAACTTTATCGGCTTTATAATATTTATCTATTGATACTTCAGACGGTCCGGAAATGATCAACGGTGTACGCGCCTCATCTATCAATATGCTATCAACTTCGTCGACTATCGCATAGAAGTAATCACGCTGTACTTTCTCTTTAGGGCTGGTCACCATATGATCACGCAGATAATCAAACCCAAACTCATTATTCGTACCATAAGTAATATCACACGCATACGCTCTGCGTCTTAATTCTTTAGGCATATCCTGCTGTATAACTCCGCAGGTAAATCCTAAGAAATTATACACAGGCTCCATCCACTCCATATCTCGTTTAGCTAAATAATCGTTAACCGTAACTACATGAACACCTCTACCGACAAGAGCATTAAGTGAGACCGGCAAAGTCGCGACCAATGTTTTTCCTTCGCCTGTTGTCATTTCGGCTATCATGTTGTTATGCAGTATCATGCCGCCTATCATCTGCACATCGAAATGTCGCATCTTAAGCGTACGTCTTGCCGCCTCACGAACACACGCATAATAATAAGGCATAATATCATTTAGTGTTTTTTTCAGAGTATTTTCGTATACATCTTCCGATAATCCTGAGACTTTATCCGCAATAAACTTTCGATATTCATTAGTTTTTTCTTTAAAGAAACTATCAGGCTTATCACGCAACTCTTTTTCATATCCATTGATCAACGCTGCCGTCTTAGCCAATTCCGTCACCTCCCGTATAGACGGCGACGGCATCTCATTATGTAAATTAACCGAGACCTTCGGTTCGAATTTAGATATTTTACGTTTAGCATTATTAAAAATTAATTTCTTAAACACAAGTCACTCCTTCCAAACTAATTATTCCCTATCATAGATTCCAAATAAGCGTAAATAAAAGAATCAATATTCCCGTCAAGCACATCTTTGGCGGTAGGAACTTCATGCCCCGTCCTATGATCTTTGACCATAAGATAAGGATGCAGCACATACGAACGAATCTGAGACCCCCACTCTATCCTTTGTTTACTCCCGGATAAAGACTGCATTTGCGCTTTTTGTTTTTCTTCTTCTATCCTATATAACTTAGCTGTTAATATCTTCATGGCAGAAAGTCTATTTTGGTGCTGCGACCTTTCATTTTGGCAAGTAACAACTATACCCGTCGGTATATGAGTAATACGTACGGCAGAATCAGTCGTATTAACATGCTGTCCGCCCGCTCCTGAAGAACGGTAAGTATCTATTTTTAAATCGTCAGGGTTTACCTTGATCTCAAGTTCGTCCGCAACATCAGGCACAACATCTACCGACGCAAAAGAAGTATGACGCCGTTTATTAGAGTCAAACGGCGATATCCTCACAAGTCTATGCACTCCAACCTCGCATTTCAACAACCCATACGCGCGCAAACCAGTGACCATAAACGTAATATTCTTTATTCCTGCCTCGTCACCTTTAACTTCGTTAAGCACTCTTATGCTGAATTTTTTATTTTCAGACCAACGTGTATACATACGATAAAGCATTTGTACCCAATCACACGATTCAGTACCTCCGGCACCGGAATTAAGCTCTACTATAGCATCGGACGAATCAAATCTACCGGAAAAAAGCAATGCCCTATGCAGCTCTTTGAGTTTAGCATTGACCTTACTGAACTCAGTACTTATATCGTCAGCCAACGACTCGTCATCAAGCTGAGCAAGTTCATTTAATTCATCAACCATTAAAGTTATCTCTTCAATATCATCCACCTCAGCCTTAAGTTTCTTGATCTCATCAACAACTTTTCCTGCTTCTGCCTGGTCATGCCAAAAAGACGCGTCACTCATCATAGTTTGAAGCTCTTCGATCCGTTTTATCTTGACCGGTACTTCAAGCTTAGTCCGCAACTGCGCTACCTCTTCCTCTAATTCTTTTATATGTTCTAAAATCTCTTCCATAAATAATTCGAAAAATATCTTTTGATATGATTATAAAAGGTCACAAGTTTATCGAGAATACGTCAAAGCAGACTCTTATTCCGCAACTCCATCTCAAGCTCTTCCCGTTTATCGGCATATTCCAACGCTGACTGCGCATCAATTTTGTTCTCTTCAACAAGTCTTATAAGACATTGCTGGAAAGTTTCCATACCATAAACATCGCCCTTGGCTATATATTTTGGTATTTCCCATATCTTATCCTCACGGATAAGCCTTGAAATTGACGGGCTTAAAACCATAGTCTCACACGCAGGCACCAAGCCCACACGCCCTTTTTTCGGCAATAACCGCAACGAAATAACGCCTTTAAGTAAAAACGACAGCTGATTCATAATAAGCCCATGCTGATGCGGCGGGAAGAAATTAATTATACGCTCTATAGTCGAAAACGCGTTGACCGTATGCAATGTGGAAAAAACCAGGACCCCGGTTTCAGCAGCGGTTAACGCAGCATAACAGGTCTCTTTATCTCTTATATTACCTATAAACAAAACATCCGGAGAATGTAACGCGAACTGCCTTAACGCATCTGCATAAGTATTAACGTCCTCTCCTAACTCGCGCTGATTAATTATTGATACTTTATCGGCAAAAGTAAATTCAATCGGCTCTTCAACTGTCAGAATATGCCTTTTATAATTACGGTTAATATACTCTATCATACTGGCTATAGCTGTAGATTTACCGCTACCTGTAATACCGGTAAGCAGCACTATCCCCCGCCTGTCACCGGCAAATTTACTTAAGACTTTTGACGGCAAGTTCAAAGACTCAAAATCCGGAATACTGAGATCGATCTTCCTGACAACCAGCGCCGGCGTATTACGTTGATAAAAAACACCTACACGAAAACGCCAATTCTCTTTATACCAATAAGTAAACTCACACGCTTTAGCTTCATTAAGCTTATCTTTGGCACGTGAATCTGTCATATCATTGACTATCTTTACAACATCCTGAACAGCAAGTACCTTATCGATCAGAACCTCTACTTCACCGTTTATTCTGCCGCGCAGATTACTGTTACTCCTTATGAACATATCAGAAACGTTACGCTCGATCATAAGATCAAATATCTTTTTGAAATCCATATAACCTCCATAAATGATTAGATATTCGTTATATCGGTCTATTTTATCATATCTTTAATTTTTTTCTCTAATTTTATTAAGTTCTTTTTAGCTCTGCTACCAAACAAATATCCCCCATAATCACCGTCACTGCGCACAACTCTATGACAAGGTACAAGCAGCGGATACGGATTTTTCGCCAAAACATTAGCAACAGCCCTATACGCTTTAGGACGACCTATACGGCATGCTACCCATTTATATGTACGTACATCTCCAAATGGTATAGCCAAAACAGCCTTAAAAACGTCTTGCTCAAAATCGGTCATTATTTTTTACCATGAAAAGTCTTACTTCTTAATAATTTATGATATCTTTGAGCAAACCTATGCGACTCATCCCTTAACCGCTGTATGAGCTGTAACGCTTGGCTATGCCTGCTTAAAACCAACGGTTTATTTCTATCAGAAAACCATATCTCCTCATTTTTTTTAGTAATACCGATAATTTTAACAGTTATGCCCAGCTTCTCCAATTCGCCATAAGCCGCATTTACCTGCCCCTTACCCCCGTCTATAACTAAAAGATCAGGCATAGTTTGTCTTTCTTTAGAAAGCCGTGTATACCTACGCCGTACAACCTCAGCTACCATGGCATAATCATCAGTACCCTCTACAGATTCAATCTTAAACTTTCTGTATCCGGATTTATACGGCTCCCCATACTTGAAAACCACCAAAGACCCTACCGGATTAGTCCCGGCAGTTAAAGATATATCTACAGCTTCAATAGTTACCGGCATATTTTTTAGACCGAGCACTTCTTTTAACTCAATAAGCGAATGACTGCCGTTTCTGCCGTGATACAAAATTTCAACAGCCGTAAGACAATCTCTAAGTCTAGCCGCTTCTTCAAACTTCAGTTTTTTAACAGCCTGCTCCATATCGGCTTTAAGCTCACCTGCCAAAGTTTTTCTCTGGCCGTTTAATATACGGCAAATACGTTTTATTTGTTTGTTATATTCTCCATTACTGATCTTATTAACACACGGCGCCGGGCATAACCCTATATGCGAATATAAACATTCTTTCCTCGGCATACGGGCACATGACCTGTACGGAAAAATCTTTCTTATAACCTTCAATGACTCACCTAAAACCTTGCCTTGCGAAAAAGGCCCGAACAATATCCGCCCTTTTTTATCTTTAGGCCGTGAAATAAAAACGCGCGGGAACTCATCCTTACCCACCTCAACATAAGGATAACTCTTATTGTCTTTTAACAAAACATTGTATTTCGGCTTACGCTCTTTAATCAAAGCCGCCTCTAAAATAAATGCCTGTTCCTCCGTAGCACAATTAATGAACTCTATATCACATACAAGATTTAAGAAATTTTCTTTACGAATATCTTTAGCTCCTGAAAAATGGCTGCGAACACGTTTACGTATAGAGATAGCCTTCCCAATATAAAGTGTTCGTCCGTTTACATCAAGAAAAATATAAACACCCGGCGCGTCAGGCAGGCGCGTTATTATCTTTTTAACCTTTTCATAAGCCATTTTTTCAGATACTCCACCTGCTTAATACGTAATAATAACCCTCCGGCAAAAAATAAAATCGATATCTGCAACAGAACCAATACCAAAAGCCAGTATCTGTTCGCCGGTAAAAATATAGAAATAAATTTCGGGATCAGGACCGCCACAATAGACAAAAAGAATATTTTAGTAAATCTATAAACAATATATCCTGTATCTAACGACCCAATTTTTATTTTAAGACATTTATATAACAGATAGCAATTCAACAAAGCTGCTATGCTGCTGCCCACAGCTACTCCGCTCACACCCATAACAAAAATAAGTATGCCGCTTAGCACAATATTAAAAACCAGTGAAACCAAAGATGTCTTGACCGGTGTCATGGTATCTTTAAGCGAATAGAACGCATTAACAAATATCTTTATCAAACAAAAAAACAATATACCAAAAGAATAACTTATCAAGACCTTGGCAGTTATAGCTGTATAAAGTGCCGAAAAAGCACCATGTTCAAAAACAACCGAAATTATTAATTTTGAAAAGACAATATAGAAAACCGTAACAGGTAAAACCATAAAAATAACATTTTCAACCGAAAAAATAAGTAATTCCTTAAACTTATCCAAATCGTCTTCTTTATGATAAAAAGAAAGATCAACCATAGTTACGCGCGATATCGCAACAGCTATAAACGCAAGCGGGAGCTGGACAAACCTATTTACATAATGGATAAACGCGATCGCGCCAGGCCCTACTATCATTGTGAAAGAACATAATACCGTATCAACAAAGACACTCAGCTGATAAATAGCACTGCCCCAAATACGCGGTATAAAAAGTTTTGATATTCTTCGTATATCCGGATCTTTAAATATGCCTTTACTATCCCTAGCCATGCCTCTGATAATCTGTTTACGCAAAAAACATAACGGCAAAAGCATCTGAAGTACTCCGGCAGTCATGACACAAATAACTAATATCCAGTTTTCAAGACTTTTATGAAAAAACAAAATACCTATTATAAAAGATAAATTGAGTATCGCGCCTGATATAGCAGGCACAAAAAACCGTTTAACAGAATTCAATACAGCATTTAAAGTTGAGGCTATCCCGATAAAGAAAAGATAAAAAAACATTAATCTCGTAAAAAGTACAGCCAAATTAAATTTTTCTATATCAGCGACAAAACCCGGCGCAATGATAAAAACCATATAACGGCTCAAAAGAACTCCCAGCGCTGATACAACAAATAACACTACGGACAAAATAACTATAAGACGCCGAGCAAGTTCATACATACGTTCCCTGTTATTCTTATATTCAGCCAAAACAGGCAAAACAACAATATCGCTGAACCCCTCGCCCAAAATACTACGAAAGACATTAGGCAGCCTAAACGCGACCAGGAAAGATTCCAAAATAAAAGACGCGCCGAAGAAATTCGCTATAAAAATATCCCGCACAACACCTAAAATACGGGATATAAATATACCTATACTTGTATATGATGTATTTCTTATTATTTTTTTAAAACTCATAAAAACACCCTGCCAATACTCGGATAAATCAGTATATACGGAAATCACGGTATTTCAAACTTAAAATGGAACTCCGTAAAATAAGACATGTTACATGCCCATATCGTAAAAATCTCAACTTAAAAACCTCTTAATAGCTTATAAACTCCAAACCAGATTCCGTCTACCACCTCATAACCAACATTTTCACGGAATACTTATTCATTTAAGCCCCTGTTTCTCTTATCTTACTATACTGTATTTTCCCTATATTTGCACCTTTAGAGATAAACCGAGTAATATAACCTATTATAAATTAACTTGACACACAGAGCATATTCTTATAGAATTCATCTAATTATATTGAATATTTAGTAAAACTAAAATAACTATTAAGGAGATAACAAATGCCACAGAGAAAATCAGCTAAACAAGCTTTAAAGAAAAGTAAAACACGTAAAGAACGCAATTTAAAAATAAAATCAAACATTAAAAACAGTATCAAATCTCTTAAAAAGGCACCGGAAAAAACAGAAACGAACGAACTTAAGAAACTTTTAGGCCAGATATACAAAGTTTTGGATAAAGCCGCCGCCAAAGGTATGATACATAAAAACACTGCAGCACGCAAAAAAGCTAAAGCAAGCAGAATGCTTAAGCAAAAAGCTTCATAATCAACGTGTTAAGAATAACCCGGCTGTCTTCACCGCCGGTTTTCATTAATCTGTCGGCATCCCATAAATATTTCAATTTACGTTGTTTGATTGCTGGGTTTTTTATATAACCGAACTTATAGTTAAGCATGCCCAGTATTTGCGGACCGAAATCCCTTCCCTTGCTATCAACATATATTTTTTCAAGAGCAAACAAAATACCGTTAATATTATTAGTCCTAAGGTTCTTTTTGAAATCATCAATAGAAGGCGGCGGGTTATAAACATTAAACTTAGTAGATGCTGCCTTAGTTATCAACAGACTTATCAACGGATCTTTAGCAAGTTTCCTATCATTTGACAAAAAGCCGAAATCTAATTCACTTTCAGCTACTATATAATTAAAATCTAATATTTTTGTTAAATTATCGACAAGTATCTTCTTGACATCCGCCGGCATAGACTCTACTTGCCGTAAAACTACAACTTTCTGTCCGGAAAAAGAAAAAGTAAAAACATCTTCTTTGAATTTATCCGCGGTAACATTATCCGGATAAAAAAACAAAACACCGCCTATAATATTATTTTTAGATATTTCTGATTTGATATTTTCAAACGCGGCCTTACGCTGTGAATTTTCGCCTCCGACAATAAAAAAAAGTTTATCTTTTACTGCCATGCGTCAACTACAGCCTCAAGGATCCTCCTGGAAGTATCATCAAGCAAATCATTCTGGGCTGCGGATTCGCTTGTACTTTTAGCGCCCGTGAGATAATGTTCGGCTTCACCGTTAATGACTCTTGTCTTAATAAGTACATCGTTCTTATCGTAAAGCTTTATATTCACAGCAAGTTTCAGTTTTTGCTCTTGGACATCGTCATTATCAGAATGCATTACGGCAGTTTTTCTGTAATCGGTTACTTCACAAACAAGTTTCATGGCATCATAACTACTATTGACTATTTTTAAAGAACCGTCAATATTAAACGCATTAATAAGATTATTTGTAAGGCGTTTTTCCAATAATACGGGATAACTTGCATAATCCGAGCCACTCCTATCCTGCGTAGCAATATTTATTTTATTTACTATAGGCGAAATAGTTATTTTATTTGTTTCATAGACAAACCCTCTGGTTGTATATCCGCATCCGGCAAACAAAAAAAGAAAAACAAAAACTATAACTTTTTTCATGATATCTCCCTGTCTATTGCTCTTCATCATACATCCGCCATTCTTTCTTGTCAGTCATTTTTTTAAAAACATTAAGATCAGCGTCTTTTAATGCTTGTCTCTTGGCAGCATCCATATGCTTATACCGCAGTTTTCTTTTTCTGCGTTCCGCTTTTATCCGTTGTTTCTCTTGGCGCGCAGATTCTTTCTTCGCTTTTTTCGCAAGGTTAGCCGCTTTTTTCATCTCGAGCTTAGCTGATTTAGCCGTACGCTTAGCCTCTTTGGCTTTGGCTTTCTCCGTCTTGCGCTCTATTTTTGTCTTAACCTTAACATTTTGACTTTCTTTTTTTATAATGTCTTTTTCATCTTCTGTTTTGTTCTCACTCTTCACGCCCTTTGTCTGTTTCTTTGCACGCTTAGCTGCCCGTAATTCTTTTTTTTCAAGTATCGCCGCGTCTTTCGCCAAACGCTTCTGTTTTCGTTTTTCCTCACGATCAGATTTTTTAGTTTCACGCCTTTTAAGCACTTCGGCTTTCTTACTCTCTTTTAAACGTTTCTTCTTAAGCCGTTTTTCTTCTTTTTTAGCCAAACTGATCTCTTTGGCGTCCATCCCCTCATATTCAATATTGTTAAGTCTATCTATACCCGCAACTGCCGCATCATAATAATCACTATCATAGAAATCTGTAATGACCTTTTTGTAATATATCCGTGCCGACTCAATCTTGTTTTGTTTTTCATAAAATTCCGCAATATTTAAATTCTTCAAAGCTTCCTGCGCACGCACATCGTCAAGCTCTTCCTGCGCGGCATCCGCAATAACCGTATCGGGATTTTCTTTAA
The DNA here is from genome assembly GCA_028703535.1 of Candidatus Omnitrophota bacterium. Lineage (GTDB taxonomy): Bacteria > Omnitrophota > Gorgyraeia > Duberdicusellales > 4484-171 > JAQVMQ01. Next base: position 14,463 of record JAQVMQ010000027.1, read on the forward strand.
TAAACTGGTTAAATCTGCGCTCAGCTTCTTTCATATCAGTTGAATCATAATCAATCCCACCAGAAGAGCGTGCAGCCGCTATAGCATATTGATATTTTGCCGAATCCGACCACTGAGTTTCAGGATAATTATCAATAACACGCTGAAACTCCTTTTTGGCCTCATCATAACGGCCAAGCCCCATAAACAATAAACCTAATTTATACTGTGCTCTGGGCGCATATTCAGATTGTGATGCGTAATTTACTATAAATGAAAATATTTCTATTGCCGGATGTTCAATAAAATCATGTTTAGAAATACCGAGCCATTTAGCAGATTTTTGGTTAAGAAAATATTCACCAATATCATACTGTCTCTTTATTATTTCGTTTATATCTTCGCTATTAGGATAGCTGTTGATAACAACGGAGTACTCTTTAAACGCCTGCAATGGGTTATCCGTCATTTCAAGACAACGGCCCAGATAATACTGCGCCTTGGCCGCCTGCTGTGAATCGGGATAATTAACCGTTACTTTTTTAAATTCTTTATACGCTATCGCATAATTACCCGCATCAAATACTCTCTTGGCCTCGTTATACTGCATCTTAGGCGTAGATAAAGGCGATGTTTTAGGATTTTTCCATTTCTGATTTTTAGGCGACCATATCCAAAAAGGATAAGCACTAAACGAAGTAAAAAAAACTAATAAAACTAATATTATAGACCGGAAATTCATAGACCAAACTATATCAAAATAGATATCCGTTGTCAATCTTTATAGCTGATATGTAGTGTCGCGATTTATTCGCAAATTCTAAATAGGCGGTTTACTCTTTTGTTATTGGCATATCCTCAAAAGTTCTATTTATAATGAGCCCTCCTAGATTCGAACGGCTATTGCAACAACCTGAGTCTGCCTGAACACCTTTTTATCACGGTTTGAAACTACTCCGACCAATTCCATCCCCGGGTTGGAATTGGTCGCTTATTGTAGCACCCGTTAATATTATTTATTTCAACTATACGATTTCAAATTAGCTCTTCAAGTGAAGAGTAATCCATATCATGAAGGTTTCAACTCAAGAAATTCTTTTAAGATAGGGTCAGGTCCTGATCTTCTGCGCCCACCTTTTTAATTCCACACTCGCTTGTAAAGACATATAAAAGGGCGCTGTCCCATTTATCTACGGTCTACTAACCTTTACCGCTGAATTTCATGTTAACAGGCAATGTCCTTTGTTTTTTCCCTCTGTTCCGGGCATCTGTAAACGCCCGACATCGTTGAAGAAAAAAATTTTTTTTAAGATTTACCGAATTCCGAAGTATCAAATCTCCCCGCCTACGCTAAAGCTTCGGCGGACAGGCAAATTCCCAAATCAAAAGGGACTAGCTCGCAGTTCCGTCACGGCTCGATAAGCAGTAATCCAAAAAACACTGCAACGAACCAAAGTTCGCGCCACGCTCACTAGATTCGCAACAACTTAATACCGCCTGTTCAGGGTTGAGCGCTACCCATGTTAATTCCGGCTTTTGCCATTTTTGTTTGCTAGATTTTTTCTTTTTCATCTTTTCTGTCATTTTTTTACGGGCGGATAACTATCCGTCCCCTATCCACCAACATGAATGTTGGCTAAATTTTATATTATTACGGGCAAGACAAGCACCGCCCCTACGTTCTTGTTTTCTCTTTCACTTCCTCTACTTACTTGTATCCCCCCCATAGTACCGTCAAGTTTTTCTTGAAAAGGGAAGATAAAGGGCGCTGTCCCCTTTAATGTTGCGGCTGTTCTTTTACCGGAACCTTCTCTTTCCATATTATCTCTTTTTGTCCATCCGGCACTTTCTCACTTTCGTCAATGATATATCTGACATCTTTTTGGCTTACGCCAAAAGACTTTATTCTTCCGTCAGTTTCAACAACGGCAAAACATCCGCATAAAAAAAGTATATTCAGAAAAATAATAAAATATCTCATAAATACCCTCCGATTTTAAAACAAAACACCTAATTTTTTTTATACACATCTTGTTTATTACTATATATAGCAAAAGAAACAATAATTGTCAAAATAATATAATATAGTATCACCTGAAAGAAATTAAACCCATAAACTATATACGTTCCCGGCCATCCGCCCACATAATGTACCGCGTTACAAAGCATATCGGCACAAAGACCTGCCAGTATACGAAGCGGCATAAAAAACACTGATAAAACGCCTAAAATAAGCGTTAAAGAAAACCACGGGACAAAAACAATATTATAAATAACGCTCAAAACATAAACATTTTTAAAATATAAGGATATAATCGGCAAGATCCCTATATTAACCCATAACGACACCAGAAACAGACTCTTAATATACCATAAAATACCCGGTCTGCATCTGCGCGCATACGAAAGGTTAAAAGCTATAAGTAAAGAAAATACAGAAACAAAAGAAAGCTGAAACCCGATTTGAAATATTATACCAGGATCAATCAGCGCCATAATAAAACCTGCCAAGCCCAAAGAATTAAAAACACTGCCTTTACGTTTTAAAATAAATGTAAAGAAAAAAACTATCCACATGATGAAAGCTCGTACCGTTGAAGGGCTCAGCCCAGTCAAGACGACATATGCTCCTAAAAAAACGCTTGTTATCCACAACGTTCTATCCAAAGACAAATTGAATAATCGCAAGATGAAAAATATTATCCCAGTAATAACGCCTACGTGCAGCCCACTTATTGCCAATAAATGTGCAAGTCCCGCATATCCAAAATCAGTTCTTATTCGTCCGAGAGATTCACGACGACCAAGAATGACAGCAATAAAAAATACACCCGCGTCTTTACTGAAATTACCTTTAAAAAAATCTATCCCATACTCTGTAATTCTCATTCTACACCTGTCAACAAAACTCATATTTGATTTCACAAAAATATCATTTTTTTTAATCCAGAAACTCCTAAAAACTCTTCCGTGAAAAAATCTTTTTTTCAAAACAACTTCGCCTTCATAAATACCTAGATACTTCAATTTTCTGCTATAATCAAATACGGCAAACTCATGGCCAGCCCTTTGCCCGCTTATCTCAGACACAAAGACCTTAAGCATATTATTAGATTTATTTTCTTTCGGATAAGATAACACTTTAAATACAACATTAACTTTTTGGTTAAATATCAATCTACTTTCGTCCATGCTGTGACGTGCAAAAGCCAGGCTGCCAAGAAAAAATATTCCTATTAAAAAAATAATAATAAAATCATGATTTTTTAATAAATCATTAAAACAAGCATCAACAATGAGAAAACCTGAAATAGCCACAAGTAAAATAAAATAAACCAAAACAAATGGAAAGAATTTACCGCAAACAATACCTGCACTAAAAAATATAAAGATCAATAAATGAAAAAACGCCCATGCTTTATGTAGAAAAAAAACTTTAAAAAAATTCATT
>JAQVMQ010000077.1 GCA_028703535.1 Candidatus Omnitrophota bacterium
CAGTGTTTATCCGGGTGAGTTTAAATATGGCGGTGCGCATGTAATAGAAGATTTAGTTAAAGGTAAGGATCTTGTTTTAGAGGCCTGGGCTTATGGTACAGATTGTTATCCGCGCAAACATCTAAAAACTTATATTAATATAAAAGACTTGAACGAAGTCGTTCTTTTTAATATGAGAAATTGTTATCAAAATTATAATGTTGCGGTAAATCTTTCTGATAGAGTTATATATACATATATGGGATTATTAAAACCCAATATGGGTAACGCTAATTTCTGTTCGGCAGGACAACTGTCTCCGTTACTTAATGACCCGTTGTATAAGACCATAGGTATAGGCAGTAAAATATTTATTGGAGGTACTCAAGGTTATATCGCGTGGTGGGGCACACAGCATAATCCTAATGTGGAACGCACTAAAGGTGGAGTCCCATTATCCGGCGCCGGCACGCTTGCGCTTATTGGCGATCTTAAAGAAATGTCTAAGGAATGGATAGTAGCTACATCAATGCCGGGTTACGGTACGACATTAAGTGTTGGGGTTGGTATACCTATACCCGTATTGAATGAAGAGATCGCAGCGTATACAGGTGTTTCTGATGATGATATAAAAGCGCCTATTGTTGATTACGCGCATGCCTATCCTAATAATAAAAAAGGTAATTTGGGATATGTGACGTATAGAGAACTTAAATCGGGTGAGATAGACTTTAAAGGTAAAAAGATACCCACAGGATCGTTATCAAGCATACGCAAGGCCCGTCAAATAGCTGAGATACTTAAAGATCAGATAGGAAAGGGCAGTTTCCAAATAACTGAACCTGTTGAGCGTATCCCATCTGTCGGTTCAGACTATAAACTTAAACCGCTGAAAGAACGTAAGGTGAAAGATGAAGAAGATTAGGATTGTATTACATTTTCCTAAAAACCTGGTTGATCAGACAATTATTTACGGGCTTGTCAAACTTTATGACCTGCAGGTTAATATATTGAAAGCTGAAGTCAGGCCGAATGAAGAAGGCCTGATGGTAGTTGAACTTTGCGGTGAGGACGAAAATTATCAAAAAGGTATAGATTTTCTTAAGAGTAAAGGAATGAAAGTTCAACTTTTGTCTCAGGATATAACCCGTGACATTGAAAAATGTGTGGATTGTACAGTTTGTGTACCACTTTGCCCGACTAAGGCGTTAACAAAAAATTCTGAGTTTGAGGTTTTATTTGATAAAGACAAATGTATAGCATGCGGAGTTTGTGTTAAGGCTTGCCCGTATGGCGCGATGAAAATAACTTTTTAGATTTTTCTTTAAAAAGTTTATTATAAAAAAAACGGCAGCTGTTAGCTATTGTTTAATTTTGGGGATTAGTAACATTGACATTTTAATGGTGAGAAATCAGGTTGATTGTTGTTTAGCAAATATATAGTTATTAACCGTTTTTTATTTTTTTTTGCTAACAGCTAATAGCTGATAGCTAAAAGGGAGGATAGATAAAATGAGAGTATTGGTAACGGGTGGCGCAGGTTTTGTAGGTTCAAATGTTGTTAAATTGCTTGAATCAAAAGGAGCAAAAACAATTATTATAGATGATTTTTCACACGCCAGTTTTAAAAATTTGGAAGGTGTGAAAAGCGAAGTTATTTGTGCTGATATCTTAGATGATTCTGTATTAAAGAAACTTCCGCCTGTAGATGCGGTTGTTCATGAGGCGGCAATAACAGATACTGTGCTTGACGATAATACAAAAATGATGACAATAAACTATAACGGTTTTCAGAAATATCTTGAATATTGTCTTTCAAAGAATATCCGTTTAGTGTATGCGTCAAGTGCCGGTACGTATGGTGATGGTCAATCTCCTATGAAAGAAGACCAGAAACCGCGCCCCCTTAATACGTATGCATATTCGAAGTATCTATGTGATGTCGCGTTTAGCAAAGTTTATCAGAAAGCAGGGGCAGGTATTGTGGGTTTGAGATATTTTAATGTTTTTGGCCCTGGTGAAGCGCATAAGGGTAAATCATCAAGTATGATATATCAGCTATATTTGCAGATGCGTGAAGGTAAGAACCCGCGTGTTTTTAAATTTGGAGAACAAAAACGTGATCATGTATATGTCAAAGACGTGGCACGAATAACAGCAGCGGCGATTGAACTTAAAGAGAGTGTGATCATGAATGTCGGTACGGGTACGGCGCGTAGTTTTAATGATATAATCGATGCGCTTAATTCGGTTATGGGAACTGAGTATAAACCTGAATATTTTGATAGTCCGCTTACAGGTGTTTATCAAGACCACACACAGGCATCGATAGAATTGCTTGAAAAATTTAAATTAACGGCAGAATATACGCTTGAAACAGGTGTTAAAGACTATGTTTCTAATTATCTTGCAGTTGAATAAAAAGCGTATAAATATAGATTTTTTCATTATTTAGTATAAATAAAAAAGATATTTAAATAATTTAAAAAATAATCTTGACTTTTTTTTAAATAACGGTATATTTATTAGCACGTTGTGTAATCGGAATGGGTTCTTTAAAATATGAAAAATCAGGCTGTGTAAAGCGTTAGTCGTTTTTGCCGGTATCATTTTAATATTTAAAACTAGAAAAATTTTACGCCCTATTATTGGGTAGAATATATAATATTGTTCTCTGAAAATTTAAGACAGTTTAAAACCGTTAATAAAAATTATAATGCCTTTGGAGGGTTTGATCCTGGCTCAGAGTGAACGCTGGCGGCGTGGATTAGGCATGCAAGTCGTGCGGACTTTATTTTTGAAGTAGTTTGAAGCTTCGGCTGATAGTTGTGGATTAGATAAAGTTAGCGGCAAACGGGTGAGGAACACGTGGATAACGTGCCTTAGGGAGGGGGATAGCTTCGAGAAATTGGAGGTAATACCCCATACAGCTTTTAGTCTGAAATGGCTATTAGTGAAAGGTGGCCTATACTTGTAAGCTACTGCCTTAAGAGCGGTCTGCGTCTTATCAGGTTGTTGGTGAGGTAATGGCTCACCAAGCCAATGACGAGTAGCTGGTCTGAGAGGATGGTCAGCCACATCGGGACTGAGACACTGCCCGGACTCCTACGGGAGGCTGCAGTCGAGAATATTTCCCAATGGACGAAAGTCTGAGGATGCGACGTCGCGTGAGGGATGAAGGCCTTCGGGTTGTAAACCTCTTTTATTAGGGAGGAACGTTTATCGGTGAATAATCGGTAAACTTGACTTTACCTATTGAATAAGCCACGGCTAACTCCGTGCCAGCAGCCGCGGTAATACGGAGGTGGCTAGCGTTACTCGGTTTGACTGGGTGTAAAGGGTCCGTAGGCGGCCTTGTAAGTGAAAGGTGAAATCTCTCGGCTTAACCGGGAAACTGCCCTTCAAACTACTTGGCTTGAGGACGGAATGGGAGAGCGGAACTGCTGGTGGAAAAGTGGAATTTGTGGAGATCAGCAGGAACGCCTGTGGAGAAGTCGGCTCTCTGGTCCGTATCTGACGCTGATGGACGAAAGCTAGGGTAGCAAACAGGATTAGATACCCTGGTAGTCCTAGCTGTAAACGATGAGCACTGGGTGTTCGTTCTTTTAGAATGGGTGCCGAAGATAACTCGTTAAGTGCTCCACCTGGGGACTACGGCCGCAAGGCTAAAACTCAAAGGAATTGACGGGGACCCGCACAAGCGGTGGAACATGTGGTTTAATTCGATGCTACGCGAGGAACCTTATCCAAGACTTGACATGCAGGAAGTAGTATCCCGAAAGGGAGTCCGACCGGTATCCAATCCGGAACCTGCACAGGTGCTGCATGGCTGTCGTCAGCTCGTGCCGTGAGGTGTTCCCTTAAGTGGGATAACGAGCGCAACCCTCGCCATTTGTTGCCACCTTACACTTTTGTGTAAGAGCACTCTAATGGGACTGCCCGCGTTAAAGTGGGAGGAAGGTGGGGACGACGTCAAGTCCGCATGGCCTTTATGTCTTGGGCTACACACGTGTTACAATGCCTACTACAGAGGGCGGCTAACCCGCGAGGGGGAGCAAATCCATCAAAAGTAGGCCCAGTTCGGATCGAAGGCTGCAACTCGCCTTCGTGAAGTTGGAATCGCTAGTAATGGCATATCAGCAACGATGCCGTGAATACGTTCCCGGGTCTTGTACACACCGCCCGTCAAGCGCTGAAAGTGGGGGGCGCCCGAAGTCCCGATTTATCGGGATCACGGTGAAGTTCATGATTAGCGCTAAGTCGTAACAAGGTAGCCGTACGGGAACGTGCGGCTGGATCACCTCCTTTCTAT
>JAQVMQ010000028.1 GCA_028703535.1 Candidatus Omnitrophota bacterium
ATAAGAGAATTTGTTACTATTAATCCTGCGACAGCTAAAGGTAATAAAACGGTTATAGGTGATGGTAATCTTTTGATGGCTTATTGTCATGTAGGTCATGACTGTGTTATAGGTAGCAATAATATTTTCGCTAACGCGGCGACTCTCGCTGGGCATGTAACGATAGAAGACAAAACAGTTATAGGCGGTCTGGCGGGAATACATCAATTTGTTAAAGTCGGAAAATATTCTATCATAGGCGGCTGTTCCAAAGTTTCACATGATGTTTTGCCGTTTTCTATGCTGGATGGTAATCCAGGGAAGACACAAGGCTTGAATCTTGTGGGTTTACGCCGTGCGAATTTTTCGAATGATAGTGTTGTGCAATTGAAAAAAGCGTTAGATATACTTTTAGATAAAAATCGTTTATTGGAAGATGCGTTGAGAGATTTATCTAATAGTTTTACTGATGATGTTAACGTAAACTATCTTATTGATTTTGTCCGATCGTCCAAACGTGGTATAGGCCGGTAAAGATTATGGCAAGTGATGTTAAAAAAATCGGGCTGATAGCCGGCAATAAACTTTTACCTTTACTTATAGCTAAATCAATAAAAACTAATTTTAAAAATTATTCTCTTACAGTTATATGTTTTAAAAATGAGACTGACAGGCGTATTACCCAATATGCCGACAGAGTTTTTTGGGTATCTCCGGGAAAGCTTACGGCGTTATCTAATTCGGTAGCGGCAAGCGGAATAACCGAATGGATGATGGCTGGTCAGGTTAATCCTTTGAAGATATTCAATCGCCGGAATTGGGACTGCGAGTTTGAAAAAATAGCCGGACAGGTGATGGATATGTGTCCGCATTCCATACTTTATGCTATCATTGAGTATCTTCAAGGGTATGGCGCCAAGTTTTTGGATTCAACTTTATTTCTTAAGGATACTTTGGCACATGAAGGGAATATTTCCGGTGTGGAGATAGGCACTCATACCCGTGCTGATATTGAGTTTGGTATAAACCTTGCCCGTAAATATGTTGAGCTTGATGTGGGCCAGACGGTTATAGTGAAAAATAAGACCGCAGTAGCACTTGAGTGTATAGAAGGTACTGATATTGCGATAAGGCGTGCGCATAGATTAGCCGGCAAAGAATGTATTGTTATAAAGTTCTGTACTGAATCACATGATTTTAGGTTTGATGTTCCTGTAGTCGGGATGAAGACGCTTTATCTATTAAAAAAAACCAAATCTGCCGCTTTGATTCTTCCAGCAAACCGTGTTATTATACTTGAGAAGGATAGGTTTATTCGGTATGCTAAAGAAAACGGGATACCGGTTATAGGTATAATTTAAGTCGTTTTTTAATTAGTGGGAGGTGCGTATGTTAGCCAAAGTTCTCGGGTTGTTTTTCATTTTTGTTGGTATAATTTGGTTATTGAAACCACAGGCCTGTTTGGATTTTATAAAAAAGAAAATGACAAAAAAAATAAAGTTTGTCCTTATGGCACTTACTTTCTTTGTCGGTGCGGCTTTGATAAAGATAGCATTTTCGATGTCGGGTTTTTTAATAAAAACGATAATCCTTGTTTTGGGCGTCTTGGCTCTTATCAAAGGTTTTTTATTCCTAAAAAAACAGGCAGTTGAGAAAATGATTGAATTTGCTTCAAAATTGCCTTTGCCTGCTTTGAGAGTTATGGCAGCAACTAATATAATTATCGGGTTATATCTTTTTTTCATAAAGTAACAAATGTATAAATTCATGGTTTTGTTTTTTCGAGCACCAATATTAGTTATATTGGTGCTTTATTTTTTATGTATCGATATGTCCTTTTGCGATGATAGATCAGATGTTATTTCCATGTTCATATTGGACGGCGATTATCCCAAAGCCTGTCAGTTAATCGAATCAGAGAGCAAACAAAAAAAATCTGACAATGATTATAGAGTGTACTATATAGCCAAATACATGAACGCTGATTTTAAAAATGCATTATATTTTTTCGAATTGATAAAAAATAAAACCTGGCAGGATTATTTTTTTGCGGGGCTTAATTATGAAAGTTTAGGTTTAAAAGATAAAGCACAGCAGTGTTATTTAGATTCCATTGCATCTAAGGATAATACGCTTTCTTTCTACAGATTGGGTAAACTGCAGTATGAAACAGGAGACTATAGAAGTGCGTTAAAGTATTTTAATGAGCTTATAGATTATGACTCAAGCTATAGGCTTGCGTATATATATTTAGGTAAGATCTCGTTTAAGCTGAAAGAATATGAGGCGGCTTATAGGTATTTTAGTAAAGCGTTGAATTTTTATCCATCAAACGGTGAGCTTGTAGAACTGATGGCCCAAACTAAAGATATTTTAGGCGAACGGTTTTTTGAAAAAAAGAAATCGGATATACGGCAGGCACGAAACGACATGAGATTGCCGGCTTATAAACATTCTCCCAGCTCTACCGTTGTTCGTGTGGGGCTGGCGGTAGGAGTCGACAGCATATCTTTTAAATGCGGTGGGGTGTTTTATGTTAAAGATAGTGATAAGACTTTCAGAGGTGATGAAACTCTTACTTATAAATTTAAACCTTCCGGCGGAAAGATACTGCTAGTCGATTATCACAGCGGTAAAGAATATTCATCTTTTAATAAGGATCTTGAAGTTTATGTTACAGGCCATAAGAAAGGCGGTCTGGAATATAAATATCCGTTTTATATTTTTGATGTTATCTATGGCAAAGGTGAGTTTTGGCATAACACGATCGATCGGGCTTATCGCGGCGGATTAAAAGTATTACTTCTAAACGGTAAGCTGACGTTAGTCAATTCTATAGGGATGGAAGAGTATTTAATGGGTGTTTTGTCTGCCGAAATACCTGCGGATTCAGGATTGCAGGCAATAAAAGCACAAGCTGTTGCCGCTCGCAGCATAGCTGTTAAGTTTATTAACAGGCATGACCGTGAAGGATTTGATTTTTGTGCCGATGTCCATTGTCAGGTATATAAGGGGCTGTCTGCCGAAACGGGAAAAACCACGCAAGCAGTACTTGCGACTAAAGGTGAAGTCTTATCGACATCTGATGGTGTGGTTGAAGCATTTTATCATTCGAATTCCGGCGGCTGTGTAGATAAAGAAGTGTGGGGTGTGCGGGACTATCTTGATACCAAATTTGATTTTACGTGCGGTTCGGATAAAAATACGGGTCCTTCTGAAATGACTTTACAGGATAGGATATTATGGTTTTTGGGGTTTGTTCCTGAGAGATGTGGTTATAAGAATACAAGTAATTTTAGATGGCAGAGGGCTTATGACGCACAAGATTATGCAATTGTTTTTGGTGAGGATATCCGAACGCTCAGTGATCTTAAAATATCAGATGAAACCGGATGTTTTAGAATAAGAAAGATGACTTATCTTTCAAATGGTAATAAGTATGAACTAACCGATGGTTTAAAGATAAGGCAGCATTTCGATAGCTTGAAGAGTAATGCGTTTTATTTATATTTACAGGATAAAGGAGTATTACCGATATTGGTTTTTTGGGGTGCGGGCTTTGGCCATGGCGGGGGAATGTCACAGGAAGGTGCGATAGGAATGGCGGATAAAGGCAAAGACTATCGTGAGATATTGAAAGAATATTATCCGGGAGCGGAGATAATCGATAATTATTAGTCGTTAGTCGTTAGTCGTTAGTCGTTAGTCGTTAGCAGGGGCAGGCCTTGCGTCCGATTATTAAAAGAATACAAAATATTAGCATTCAGTTTCTTGATTACGTCTTACGTTTACAGATATTACATGCAGTTTTTTATGATATCTTGTGGTTGTATTTTTAAAGCATTCCATATTTCGGCAGTTTCCATGCAAGGGTATATCGGGGTTTGTGTATCATATCGTGATATGAATTCTTTCATTTTAAGGTAAATATCTTTGCGTATATTTTCAGGATAGCGGAGTTTTTTATCTTTTCCTAGAAACAGTTCACCGTAAAATATAGTACTTTTATTAAATCGTTTTTCGTTTATGGTTTTTATGTTACGCTGGCATCGCAGTGTACCGAGACTTATCCATGCAAGGTCCGGTTTTACGTATTTATATATCATATCAACAGTTTTTAGGTAATCCTTTTCCCAACCGTTATAATATATTATTGGATCGAAATGGAAAGCAATAGAATATCCCAAATTTTGCAGTTTTTTTGCCGCTTTAAGGCGTTCTTTTAATGATGCTGTTTTGAGTTCTTCATTTCTTGCGATTTTTTTTGGGTTGAGTGACCATGATATTACAATATTTTTTGATCCGGGGATTTTAAGTAAATTGCCGATATTGGCACTTTTAGTTTTAAGCTCAAATATCACGTTTTTTTCTTTAAAATACGGCACAAGTTTTGTTGAATATTTTGTTATATGGTCTAGTGCCAGTGAATCACAAAACTCACCCGTACCGATACGTATAGGGTTTTTTAGTGTTTTTTCAAATTCGTCAAATTTTTCGAAAAAATCATCAATGTTGGCAGGTAGTGTTAATCCGGGGAAATTGGTATATTCCTGCAGAAAACAATATGAGCAGTCAAAGGGACAGCCGAATCCTAGATTAAACACCCAGTAACCGCATCGCATATAATCTTTTGTGCATGGGCAGGGCTTAAAAAAATCCCAGTTTTCTTTTATACAGAAAATAACAGGACGTTTAAGACCTTCTAAGTTAAAAGGATGGTTTTTTATATAGTCTCTAACCGCGGGGATTTCAATTGTAGGTATTTTGGGGAAGAGTTTTTTAACGTTTTTTATTATAGCAGAATCAGCTACTTCCGGTTCAAAATATATTTTTTCCGGTACGAATTTTTTATTTTTAGGATGCGATTTTTCTATTTTGTCCGGCAGGAAATTGAAAAATATTTCATTCGAAGATATTTTTTTATCTTTACTTGTTGCGGGAAATCGCAAGGTTATTAAAAAATCACGTATAATTTTAAATTTATCGCGGTTATGATAGTTTTTCTGGGCTAACCGTTTTTGTGTTAATTTTAAAATGTATGAATAGCTTTTTTTATCTCGGGCACTTATTTCATGTGTAAGTCGCAAAATATCGCGTGTTTGGTTTTTGCTTGGTGTGAACTTGAAAATTTTGATAATTGAAAGTTTGAATTTATCGAATTTTTTAGTTTGCATACGTGTATTTTGTAATTATTTTTGTATATTTATCTAAATCAGAGTAGTTATTGTGCTTGCTGGCGCCTTTAATATAAATTTCACATTTTTTGATCAGTTCATTAACCGCTATCTTGTAATTATCGGGGTTTAAGGTGTTAGACGCAAGTATTTTTTCTAAAGCATAAATTCTAAATTTATCCATACAGGAAAATTTTTGCGACATTTGGTCTGGGAGACCGCCTTGTTTTATTGTGAGATAGAGTGGTATGAGCGCTACAGAGTATCTAGCGGTTATTCTCAGCCATAGATCGTAGTCTTCACATACAGGTAAGTTTTCGTCAAATATGCCTATATCTGAAAAGATCGATTTATGTATAGCGGCGGTTGAGGGGCTTATACAGCAAAGTTTAACTGTATTTTTAAAAATATAGCCGTTGGGATTTTCATGATATACCTTAGGCTCTAAGTATTGGCCATTCTTAAACCATAATTCTTTTGTATGGAATATTTTTATATCAGTTTTTTCTTTTATGTAATTATAGGTTATTTGAAGTTTGTCATGTCTGAATCTGTCGTCGGAATCCAGAAAGCATATAAATTCACCTTTAGCGTTTTTCAGCCCAACATTACGGCTTTTGGATATGCCTAGATTTTTAGGATTTTTTATATAGTTTATAGAGTGGTGTATAGTAGAAATGTTTTTTATGTAGGATTCTGTGTTATCATTTGAGGCGTCGTCTATAATTATGAGTTCATAATCATTAAAACTCTGTGCCAAAACCGATTCAACGGCAATTTTCAAGTATTTTTGCCGGTTGTATGCTGGGATAATGATTGAAAAATAAGGTTTATGCATGGATTTGTATATTACTATACAAAAAATTGCATATTGCGTCAAGCAATAAAGGGGTTTGAGTCCATTATTATGGTTGAAACATTGAGTTTATAGAGATAAAATAAATCATGCAAGAAACCGGAAACCATAAAATGAATATCGCTCGATACCGCTTGCCCAGAGGTGAAGCCGATGGAAAGTACCGAAGGTGCGCATTGGGAAAGAAAACTTGGGCGAAAATGATAATCAGTAAAATCAAACTTAATCCTGAACAGGCGGTATTGACTTGCTACGATAGTAGTGACAGAGGGGTCGTTGGCGGACCGTTTTCATATCAATGTCCATTTAGTGGGTATACTTGCGTCGGGGGTGGATGGAATGTCCAATCATCTTAGCTTTTCCCTATCTTAGAGCTTGGGTTTTGACTGGTATTTTATGCCAGTAAATCAGATTAGATTATAAATTTATATGTTGAGTGGATTGCAAATATAGGATAAATTAAAATGAAATTATCAAGATATATCAAGCCGGAAATTACTGTTGTGGAACTTGATCAGGAACAAGCAATTTTGACTGTATGTAGGGCTGGTGACGGCATTTGGATGGATCTTACTTTTGCTTGTGTAATAAGTCATTCAATTATCAGAACTTGGCCCTGTAATAATGGGTTCAAAGGTACCGGAACGACTAGGGGGATTGATGCCACGGGAGTTAATCCAGAGTTGCCGGGCAGTTAATTTATTTAAGTTTTCTTATCAGAGTAAGGGGTTAATCCTATAGATAAATGGGTTCTTGAAAATATTTCATAATTAGATAAAATAATGTTAGAATAATGATAGTTTATAAAGGGGTTATTAAAACGTGTGATGTATAGTAAACCCAGAATAGCAGTAATTGAACTTGATCCAGGTCAGGCGGTGTTACAAACTTGTTCTGTCGGGGGTATATATTTTAATATTGCGGTGGGTTCCTTTTGTATGAAGACGACTGCCCCAGTTGAACCGGCACTTACTAATTTTTTTTGTATTGAATCAGTGAGAACGTTAAGCGGGGCAACTACGACTAGCCGGGCACAGAATGAAGCAATGCCTTCGTAGATTTTTCAATAAGGTGTAAAATAATGGCTAAATGTTACCAATGTGGTAAGAAAATAGGATGGTTTCAAAAGAAAAATAGGAGAGGCAATCGAGGTTATATTTTCGATTGTCCGTATTGCGGGGCTGAAAGTACGGAGTCTTTTATTACCAATATTGGCTATATCGTGGTTCTTTTATTGCCGGTTGTTTGGATGGTTACTAATTATAAAGAAGATCTGCCGCGTTTGCTGCAGCTATTTGTTATATGGGGTTTAGTTTATCTTCCGTTATCAAGGCTTTTTTGGTGGAATTTTTTTTCTAAATTGACAAAACCGATTATTTTTAGAATGTTCGGTTAGATACTTTATTATAGATAATCTATCTATTTCGTTATATTTGTATATTATGTTATAATAGCGCCATGGAAAATCAGGTTAAATGTCCTAGATATGTTGATTATGTCAGGGAGTGCAGTTTCCATATTGATACTACATCAAGAGATTTTAATACTACAATCAGATTTTGTGTTTCTGAGAACTATATAAATTGCCCTTTTTTCAGGTATCTTGATAAGCCTAAGGCGTATTGCCCGCATTTTGTGGATTGCGATTTATGTAAGTATTTCAAAAATAAAGATTTTGACGGCTTTATCTCATTAGCTGAACGCTGGTGTTTAACGAGTGATTTTATTAATTGCGCAAGATATGTAAGAGGGCTCAACGGGCCTGTCCCTGATAATTTGTATCCTGACGGTACAGAATTGAAATAAAAATATATTTTTATTAAGGTGGGATTAATCATTGTTGATTAACTTTGAGTGGAAGGTATTTTTATGTTAAATAGACGTATGGATGATGATAATTTTTTCACGGTTATAAATTGTATTGACGGTCGTGTGCAGTTGCCGGTGATAGAGTATATTAAAAGCGAATTTAATGTGGAATATGTTGATGTTATTACTGAACCCGGTCCTAATATGGTCCTTGCTGAAAGAACAGACATAGTCACGGTTGGCTCTATTCTGAGGAAAGTGGATCTTTCTTTAGAGCGTAACAAATCTTTAGGCGTTGCTGTTTCCGGACATTTCGATTGTAAAGCTAATCCGGTTGAAGAAAAGACGCATAAAGAACAGATAGAAAAAGCATGTGATTTTTTAAATGATCAGTATGAGAATATGAAAACAGTGGGATTATGGGTTAGCCGTTTATGGGTAGTGGAAAAAATATGCTGATTAGTTTTTTGACTATCGGCAGGTATTTTAAAAAATATGGGGAGGATCAAACATGGGATATTTAAAATTTTTCGGGTTTTTGGCAGTTTTTATATTTTTTTCCGGTATACGCATAGTTCGACCTACAAGTCGTGGATTGATAGAGCGGTTAGGGAAATATAACAGGTTTGCGCAGCCGGGCTTTAATTGGGTTTTGCCGGTTATTGAACGGATGTTTATGGTTAATGTTACAGAGCAGATGGTTGATGCTGAACCGCAGGAGATAATTACTAATGATAATTTGAATGCGACTGTTGACGCACAAGTTTATTTCAGGGTTAAGTCGGAAGAGGAAAGTGTAAAAAACTCGCAATATAATGTTAATAATTACCAATGGCAAATTGTTAACCTTGCACGCACGACATTACGAAATATCATAGGTACTTTAACTTTAAAGTCGGCTAATAGCGAACGCGGTAAAATTAATTCGGAATTACATAAAACGCTATGTGAAGAGACAAAGACTTGGGGTATTGATATTGTTCGTACAGAACTTAAACAGATAGATCCGCCGAAAGATGTTCAGGAAACTATGAATAAAGTAGTTAAAGCGGAAAACGAAAAAATTGCTGCTATCGATTACGCAACTGCGCGTGAGACGGCAGCTGATGGAGAAAAACGTGCGAAGATAAAAGAAGCTGAAGGTGTTAAACGCGGGAATATTTTAGAAGCTGAAGGTGAGGCCGAGGCAATAAAATTGGTTAATGAAGCGGCTGAAAGATATTTTATTGGTAATGCGCAAGTATTAAGAAAATTGGAGGCGGTAGAAAAGGCTTTGCAGGATAATGCTAAGATAATTGTACCTGCAAATGCTGATTTAGTTAATGTTGTTGGTGAGATGGCCGGCATTTTGCCGATTAAGAAATAATAAACGTGGTAATGGAAGTAAGGTGAAAATAAGATGAATAATGTTAATATTTTAGAAAAATATGTTTTACAGCCGTTAAGTAATCTAGGGCATGAACTTTTGGGTTTTATTCCGAATATGCTTAATGTGATATTTATTTTGTTGATAGGCTGGTTTGTCGCGAAGTTATTTGAAATTGTTTTGACTAATTTTCTTAAGAAAATTAATTTTGATGATTTGATGACTAAAATGGGTATTTTAGATGAATGTAAAGTCTCAGAAAATGAAAAAAAATGTAGTTTATCAAAAATAATTGGGTTAACTTTTTATTGGTTTATCATGATAGCTGTTATTGCCATGGCCTTGCGGGAACTTGGATTATATAGGATATCATATTTGATTGAAGATATTTCCGGGTATATTTTGGCTGTTGTTAAAACAGGCGTGATTCTTGTTTTAGGTATATTTTTGAGTATGCTTTGTTCGAGTATAATCTTGATGTTCGCTAAAAAACTTAATATGCCTAATCCTAAAGTGCAAGCGGGACTTGTGCGTAACGGTATTATTGTTTTTACTTTCGTCGTTTGCCTTATGCGATTAGGATTATCCGGCGAGGTTTTACTAGGGCTAGTAGCCGCTTGTGTTATTACATTTTGTTTAACTTTTATCATTGCATTTGGCATTGGCGGACAAGCTTGGGCGGGGAAAGTCCTAAATAAATTCATGGTAGATAAAAAGGATAATTAAGGTTTTTGAGGAAATATGACTTTTAAAATATTTCTAACAATTTTTATTACGGTTTTTTTATCGGAATTAGGCGATAAGACACAACTAGCGACTGTACTTTTTGCGTCTAATAAGGGTAATTCAAAGATTATGGTTTTTTTTGCTGCGGCGTTAGCACTTATATTAGCGACAGCGATCGCGGTTTTTTTAGGTGAAATTATGGCTAAGTATGTTAAGCCGCAGACTCTTTCATGGATAGCTGGAGCCGGATTTATTGTTATAGGTTTTTTTACTATATTCCGGGGCTGATAAAGTTCTGGAAATAACAAAAAGTTTAATTGCTGATAGCTTTTTAGGGTTGCTTTGAACTGCTTGTGTGATATTATATTTAGAGAATATGTCCTGATGTTTGAAGGGGGAACCTGGACATTCTGCGTTTAATGCAGAACCGTTATTAACAAATAATTATAACGGGAAAAACCGGAAAATTCCGGCCCTCAAAAGACGGTAGTCCTTTGAGGAAAGTAAAACCTTTGCAAATTTTTTTTGCGAAGGTTTTTTGTTTTTTAGGGGGAGGTGGATATGAAAGTTTCTTTAGAAAAGTGTAGGGGTATTTTTCAATGGCCGGAAGATGACAGACCGCGAGAAAAATTATTAGCTAAAGGCGCGCAAGCCTTAAGCAGTTCTGAACTTTTAGCGATTATCTTACGCAGTGGTACTAACGGTAAAAGTGCATTGGATTTGGGCCGTATGATAATGGCCAAATTCAAAAGTTTCAGAAATATGGCAGATATTGATTTTTCACAATTGAATGAGTTCAAAGGTCTTGGGTATGCCAAGATCACTCAAATAAAAGCTGCTATAGAAATCGGACGGCGTTTAAGCGAAGAAAAATCAATAAAACTTAATAGAATTATAACTTCCTCTAAGGATGTTTCAGATTTTTTTATGACGCGGATGAGGGATCTCAAGAAAGAGATCTTTCAGATAATGTTTTTAGATAGCAAAAATAGGGTTATCAAATATTTGAAAATGAGCGAAGGTACTGTAAATTATGTAAGTCCTATAGTCCGTGAGATCTTTCAGAAGGCATTGGAGTTTTTGGCTGTATCAGTTGTATGTGTTCATAATCATCCATCTGGAGATCCCGAACCCAGTATAGAAGATGTAGATTTTACTAAAAAATTAGAAAATGCCGGGAATTTTCTTAATATTGTCCTGATGGACCATATAATCATAGGGGATAATTGTTATTATAGTTTTGCCGATAACGACAGGATATAGGACAGTAGATACTCTTTATTTTGTTAAAGATTACTTAAGAAATCAGATATTGAGATATTGAACGCTTTTGCTATTTTTTCTAATGTTGATAGTTTGATATCGCAGGGTTTTTTACTTTCAAGACGCTGAACATGCTTGTATTCTATATTGGCTAACTCAGCAAGTTTCTGCTGTGTGTATCCGTGAGTTTTCCGTAAATATCTTAATCTTTCGGAGTATAAGACTCGTATATCTTTTGCCATGGGTGTAATGGTAGCATAAAAACTGTTGATTTACACCTTGCGTGTAAGGTGCGAAAATGTTTAATTTTCAAGTTTTATTGATATTATGTGAATGATGCGTTGCAGTGTTTTTTATTTTTTAATAAGATTATTTATTAGGTAATACAGGGTTGTAAGGTTTGTAGATGAAAAATAGAAAAAAATATTAGAGTATATGATATAATTTAATATACAAAAGAGGTCTATGTATGAAAAAAATCGCTTTGATGGTTATGGTCATATATTCTTTACTTCTGCTAACTTTGACTTTGCCCGTGGTCTTTCTATTTGTTCATTCTGATAATTTTTCAAGTGTTATATCCGGTGTTTTTTCTTATGCGGGTTATTGGATATTTTTATTTGTCTTTATTATCGCTCAAGGAGTTATGCTGGTAGTACCGGTAAAGATTGAGAATAAAAGACCTATAACGAAAAAAATTATTTTTTTGCCAGTTATCGTTACAGGCTTTTTAATTGCTATGCTGTTTTTTGGGAGTATATGCAGTTTGTATGAGTTTATTTTTTATAATCCTGGGTTTAATAATAATTTTGAACTTTTCTTTGTTTTAACTGCATGTGGTCTTATATGGTTATGGTGGAGTTTGTTTTTTTCAGGTAGACTCAATGATTTTTTGCCTAACAATATAGTTTTGACACAATGTGATAAACTTATGAAGAGTAGCGTAATGATGCTTCTTATTGCCGTGCCAGTGCATATTATAGCGCGTAATCGTGATTATTGTTGTGCGGGGTTTTTCACTTTTATCGGGATAACATTCGGTATTGCTGTTATGCTTTTTTCCTTTGGGCCGGGGGTTTTCTTTTTATATGCCGATAGATGGAAAAAATTACATCCAGAAAAAAAATAATTATTCTTTTTTTATTTAAGGAGGAATATGCCGAAACTTGAAAAAATATTCATTAAAGATGTTATGGTAAAAGATCCGCATACGATTAATGTTAATGAACCGTTTAGCAAGGTGTGGGATCTTTTTAAAGAGTATAAGATACGTCATTTGCCGGTGATTGATGATAACCGTTTGCTTATGGGGATTGTTACTCAACGTGATCTTTATAAGACTATATCTCCGCGTAAGACGATGGAAGGCAATTTTGTTTACGACAAATCTGAACTTGATAGATATATATTAAAATATGTTATGTGTACGGATATGCTTACGTTGAAACCTGATGATTTTCTAGGTACGGCAATTCATATTATGGTTAACCGTAAATACGGCTGTATACCTGTTGTACATACGGACAAGAAACTTGCCGGAATAATTACGCAGATAGATGTTCTGCGCGCGTTATCGGAATATTATGTGTGAGACAATAGACAATATAAAAAAAATGATTGAGGAGCAATATAAAAGTGCCAATTGGCATTGGCGTGCTTTGTTGTTGCTGTTTTATGTTTATTTGGGGATGAAGTATTTATTCAATCCGGCATATTGGGGCTTATTCGGTAATATTGATCTTGGTATCCATGAAATGGGGCATCTTTTGTTTATGTTTTGCGGTGAATTTATTGCATGCGCCGGAGGTACGATATTGCAGCTTGCTGCACCTATTGTAAGTTTTTTTATGTTTGCCGGACAGCGTGATTATTTTGCTTTTTCGTTTAGCGGGGTATGGTTTGCCGCTAATTTGTATAATGTTTCATGGTATATGGCTGATGCACGGGCGCAGACATTACCGTTGGCATCCCTTGGCGGTGGCAGCGTTTCACATGATTGGGCTTATTTATTAGGCAGATTGGGACTTTTAAATTATGATATTTTTTTTGCCGGTATATTACGTTTTATTGCATTTTTGTGTATGTGGAGTTCAATATTCTATGGTATATGGGTTGTTAGGATCATTGTTAAAAGCTCACAGGACGGTGATGATAGTATATGCTGAAAAGTTTGTATGTCCATATACCTTTTTGCAGGAAAAAATGTGAATACTGTAATTTTTACAGTGTGCCGTACGATGAGCAGTTAGCTCAAGAATATTGTGATTGTATAGCAAAAGAAATCAGACTACTTAAGACTGAATTTTCAACAGTTTATTTAGGCGGAGGTACGCCGTCAGTATTATCGATAAAACAGTTGCAACGGGTGTTTAATGCTATCAAGCCGGGACTATCGACTGATACAGAATTTAGTATTGAATGTAATCCGGAAAGCCTTACACAAGATAAGGCGGATTTATTCTTTTCGTATGGTGTTAATCGTGTGACTTTGGGCGCTCAGTCGTTTGATGATAATTTTATTCAAAAACTTGGGCGCATACATTCTATTGATGATACGTTTCGTGCAATCAGCTTTTTAAAGCAATCAGGGTTTAGTAATATAGGTATAGATCTTATATTCGGGATATATGGTCAGTTTTTTGATGATGTTATTAAAGATGTTTCTGTTGCGTGTACCCTTGGAGTACAACATATATCTGCCTATATTTTGAGTTATGAAGAGAATACACCGTTATGTTTTAAGATGCAAAGAAAAGAAGTTCAGCCTATAAGTGATGCGGAGGTGGCCGATATGTATCAGAGCGTGGTTGCTGTGTTAGCTAAGTCTGATTATTTGAGATATGAAGTCTCTAATTTCGCGATTAATGGATATGAAAGTAAGCATAATTTGAATTATTGGGATAACGGCGAGTATGTAGGGATAGGTGCCGGTGCGGTAGGTTATCTTAACGGTATCAGAAGTAATAATATTGCTGATGTTCCTGCGTATATTGCCAGATCTTGTGCTGGGGAAAGTGTTATATCTGAGTTTGAGTCGCTAAGCGATGTCGATAGAGCCAAGGAAACTGCTGCGTTTAAGATACGGACGGCGGTAGGGATAAGTTTTAAGTGGTTTTTTGATGTTACAGGTTTTGATTTTATGGAACTAGAAAATGGTGTTATTGAGAGCTTTGCAGAACAGGGTTTTATTGAATATTATCCGGATAATGATGGTATAAAACTTACAGATAAGGGTTTTTTGTTTGCTGATTCGGTTTCGATGGAGATGCTTTAGTCAGCTATTCATATAAAGACGGGTCCGTGTCAATTAGAGTAATAAGGCAGCGGGTAATGTGCCAGGAAACTTATAAGCTGCTGAAGGCTGATAGCTGTTATCTGTTGGCTACTTAGCGCTGGTACAGATATCGTTTTATGGTATAATTACGCTTGGGTTTTTAAGCTTACGTATATATATAATAGCATATAAATGTGAGGGTCTTATGGGAGTATACGAGAAAAAACTTCAGACGATAGTCAGGAAATTTAAGAATAAAAGTATAATGGTTATCGGAGATCTTATACTTGATAATTATATTTTTGGATTGGTTGATAGGATCTCGCCTGAGGCACCGGTACCTGTTGTGTGGGCTAATCGTGAAGAATTTGTCTGCGGCGGAGCTGCAAATGTGGGCGTGAACCTTGTGGATTTGGGCGCTAGGGTTGATTTATGTGGTGTTATAGGTAAAGATTATTTTGGTGATGTCCTTTTCTCGCATGTTAAAAAGCGTGGGATAGAGTCACGGATGATTGTGCGGGATCCCAAACGTCCGACTACTTTAAAAACGCGTATATTAGCCAGTCATCAACAGATATTGAGGTTGGACTGGGAGTCTTTGGAATTTCTGGAGTTGGATATAAATAAAAAGATATTTAATAAAGTCAAAAAACATATAGATGATGCGGATGCCGTTATTATTGAAGATTATGGTAAAGGAGTAATCAATCCGGGGCTTGTGAAAGATTTGGTCGAGTTGTGTAGAGCTAAGGGTAAGGTCGTTACTGTTGACCCGAAAGAAGAGCATCTGGATTATTATACGGATGTTACGGCGTTGACACCGAACTTAAAAGAAGCACAGGTCGCGGCCAATATGAAGATAAGAAGTAAAGATGAAATTCCGCTTTTAGGGGAAATCATTATGGATAGACTTAAGCCGAAAGGCTTACTGTTAACGCTGGGTGAACATGGTATGATGGTCTTTCATGATAATAAAGTTAAACATATACCATCACATGCCCGTGAAGTTTATGATGTCACAGGCGCGGGAGATACGGTCATATCGGTTTTTACTATGGCTTTAAGTTGCGGTGCTAGTTTCTTCGATGCGGCGGCTGTGGCAAATTATGCGGCAAGTATAGTCGTAGGCAAGTTGGGTGCGCAGACGACGACAAGAGATGAACTTATAAAAAGGATAGAAGCGAAATGAGGATAGTAGGTATAATACCTGCGCGGTATGAATCGACTCGCATGCCGCGTAAACTTTTAAAAGAAATATTTTCCAAGACTATTTTGCAATGGACATGGGAAAGTGTAATGCGTGCGGAGTCGTTGGATGATGTCATTGTCGCGTGTGATCATGAATTGCTGTTTGATAATGTTATATCGTTTGGTGGTAAAGCTGTTATGACTGATACGGTTCATCAGTCAGGGACAGATCGGATAGCGCAGGTTGCGTGCAATATAGACGCAGATGTTATTATTAATGTTCAGGCGGACGAACCGCTGATCGAGCCGGATATAATAGATATGCTTGCCGGTCTTATGCAGTCGGAAATTGATATGCAGATGGCGACTGTCAAGCGCCGGCTTGTCGATGCGGATGAAATCGCCGATCCGAATAATGTAAAAGTGGTATGTGATGAGAATGGATATGCCTTGTATTTTTCACGTTCTGTCATACCGTATTATAGGGCTGATACTATTGGTGAAAAAGAATATTATAAACATTTAGGTATATATGCTTATAAAAAGGATTTTTTATGTGAGTATTCGCAATGGCCTCAAACATGGCTTGAAAAAGCGGAGAAGCTTGAACAGCTTCGTGCGTTAGGTGCCGGTGTTAAAATACGTGTATTAGAGACAGATTATGATGCTGTAGGGGTAGACACACAGGAAGATTTTGATAAAGTAGAACAGATATTAAAGGGTCGAAATATTTGTTAAGGAGATAGTGCCGTATGTATAGTTTTACAGGGAAGTTTGTTTTTATCGCAGGCCCTTGTGTTATAGAAGGGCGTGATGAGACTTTGTTTATTGCTGAAGAACTCAAAAAAGTTTTTGAATCGATAGATGCGGATTTTATATTTAAGGCAAGTTTTGATAAAGCGAATAGGACTTCAGTGGGTTCATATCGTGGCCCGGGGATGGATGAAGGGCTGAAAATACTGGCCGAGGTGAAGGAGAAATTCAATATGCCTGTCTTGACCGATGTGCATGAAGTTTCGCAGATAAACGGTATTAAGGAAATAGTTGATATTATTCAGATACCGGCGTTTTTGTGTCGTCAGACAGATTTGGTAGTTGCTGCCGCTAAAACGGGTAAATGTGTTAATCTTAAAAAAGCGCAGTTTATGGCACCTGAAGATATGGTATATGTAGTTGAAAAAGTAAAAGCTCAGGGCAATGATAATATATTTCTTACAGAACGGGGTACATCTTTTGGTTATGGCAATTTGGTTGTCGATTTTAGAGCTTTTCCTATAATGAAAAAAACAGGGCTTCCGGTTATATATGATGTAACCCAT
>JAQVMQ010000029.1 GCA_028703535.1 Candidatus Omnitrophota bacterium
TTTCGATATTGGCGTTAATCGCCGCGTCGATGGAGAGATTTGCTACTGAGATACGGCATCTTCATAGGATAGAGGTCAATGAAGCCAAGGAACCGTTTTATAGCGGACAGAAGGGGTCGAGCGCTAAGCCGCATAAACAGAACCCTATAATGTGAGAACGCTTATGCGGGATGGGCACATTATTGCGCGGCAATATGCTTGTAGCGCATGAGAATATTAATCTTTGGCATGAACGTGACATATCTCATTCATCGGCTGAACGTGTTATACTTCCCGACTCAACAATAACCATTGTCTATATGCTGAGGGTATGTTTGAAGATAGTTAAGGATATGAAGGTTAATAAAGACGATATGGCAAGAAATATTGAGATGAACAGAGGCATTGTATACTCTCAAAAGATATTGGTAAATCTTATGCGTAAGGGCATAGCGAGGATGACTGCTTATGATATGGTCCAAAGTGCGGCTCTTAATGTGATAAACAATAAAACAACATTTAAGAAAGAGATATTGGAAGATAAAGCAATAAGAAAATATTTGACCGAGAAAGAGATAGAAGATATCTTCGAACCTAAGTCGTATCTTGCGAATGTAGATAAAATTTATAAACGGGTAGAAAAAATTTAAGCCTCTAAATGATTTGGCGAATAGATATTTATAACAAGAAAAAAAGCTCTTGCCCTAAGATCGTATCGCAGGTAAAGGATCTGGGCATATCTAAGAGTTTTGAGGTTTTTCAGCATCTGGCTTATTATTTGGACTGCGGGCTTAGTAAAGATGATATCGAGATAATAGCGTCTAAATTGTTGGTTGACCCAATAGTCCAGGACTATAGGATATCGCAAAGATTCTTTGAATCTAGGCCGTCGGAAAACCAGATTATCATAACTTACAATCCGGGTGTATGTGACCCTATCGCTTTATCGTTAAAAAATGCTATTAAGGAACTTAACCTTACGATCCAGCAAGGCCGTACGGCGAGAGTTTATGAATTTTCAGGGCTGACTTCCGGTGAGATAAAGAATATCGCACCGCGTGTTTTATTTAATCCGCTGATCGAGCATATTCTTGATTATGAGAAAGTTAAAGATGTTGTAACGCTTGATGAGTTCAGCGGGCGTGACTATAAATTTGAACTTGTTAATGTAGATATCCTTAACGCTTCAGATACTGAACTTGTAAGGATATCCGAACAAGGCTGTTTGTCTTTAAGTCTGGACGAGATGAAAGTTATACGTGATTATTTTAAAGACTTAAAGCGTAACCCGACAGATTGTGAACTTGAAACTATCGCGACTTTGTGGTCTGAACATTGTGGTCACAAGACTTTTCGCGGGCATATAACTTATAAAGAAAAAGATACAAAAGGTAATGTACTTAAAACTGAAGAAATAACTAATTTGCTGAAAACCACTGTTATGCGTGCGACAAATGAAATAGCTCATAAAGATTGTGTATCGGTTTTTCATGATAATTCCGGGATAGTAAAGTTTGACGATAAAAATAATATTTGTTTTAAAGTCGAAACACATAATCACCCTTCAAGTTTAGAACCTTACGGCGGAGCGTCTACGGGTATAGGCGGTGTTATACGGGATATTTTAGGGACAGGCGGTGTAGCTAAGCCGTTTGCGTCTGTCGATGTTTTTTGTTTTTCACCGTGGAACATATCTTATGACGATTTACCGCATGGGTTATTGCATCCGAGACGGGTGATAAAAGGCGTAACCCGAGGTGTGAGAGATTACGGTAACCGTATGGGTATACCTACAGTTGCCGGCGCTGTGCTTTTCGATGACAGGTTTTTAGGTAATCCTCTTGTATATTGCGGTACGCTTGGCATTATGCCTAAAGAGAAGTCTTTTAAAGACCCGAAGGTGGGTGATTTGGTTTTTGTGTGTGGCGCGAAGACCGGCCGTGATGGTATACACGGCGCGACATTTTCGTCCAAAGAACTTGATGAACAGACCGTAGCATTAACAAGTGCTGTCCAGATAGGCAATCCTATAGAAGAAAAGAAAGTGATGGAAGCGTTATTACGCGCGCGTGATAAGGACCTGATTAATGCGATTACTGACTGCGGGGCGGGCGGGCTTTCAAGTGCCGCAACGGAATTAGGGGAAGAGCACGGTATAGAAGTTGATCTGGATAAGGTGCCGCTCAAATACCGTGGTTTGAATTATACTGAAATATGGATATCTGAGTCTCAGGAACGGATGGTTTTCTTCTCTTCAAAAGAACAAGTCTCTGAGTTAAAAGAAATATTTGATGAAGAAGATGTAGAGCTTACGGCTATAGGTAAAGTAACCGGTAACAAAAAACTTATACTTAATTTTAACGGTAACAAAGTATGTGATTTGGATATGGATTTTATTTTTCGTATGCCTGTTAGCGATAAAAAAGCTATATGGGTAGATAAAGATAAGGTTAACCCTGAATTTATTGAGCTTAACGACTATTCGTCTGCCGTAACCGATATTTTGGCACGTCCGAATATAGCGTGTAAAGATTGGGTTGTAAGAGAGTATGACCATGAAGTACAGGCCGGTTCTGTTATTAAGCCTATGCAGGGTATATCCAAAATCGCGATTGCTGATGCATCTGTTGTTCGTCCGGATCTTAAAAGTGAAAAAGCTGTTGTTATCGGTATGGGTATAAATCCGTACTATTCTGATGTCGATCCTTATTGGATGGCGGCGGCAAGCATAGAGGAATCTTTACGAAATGTTGTTGCTTCAGGCGGCAGGATGGATAAGACTTATATTTTGGATAATTTTTGTTGGGGTTCGCCGCAGGACGAGGAAGTATTAGGTACGCTTGTACGCGCGGCTAAGGCTTGCTATGATTTTTCGGTTTATTACGGGGTCCCGTTTATTTCGGGTAAAGATAGTCTTTATAATGAGTATATGGTTAAAGGTAAACATATATCTATACCGGGCACTTTACTTATCTCGGCTATGTCTGTTGTGGATTCATGGGCCAAAACTATGACAGCCGATTTTAAATCTGCGGGTGACCTGGTTTATGTAATAGGTATTACAAAAAAAGAATTAGGCTCAAGTGAATATTATCGCATGTTGCAGATAATAGGCGCGGATGTACCGAAAGTAGATATAAAGACATCCAAAAATATTCTTTTGAAAACGAGTGAGTTAATAGATAAGGGTATTATTAACGCCTGTCATGATGTCTCTGACGGCGGGTTAGCTTCGGCATTGGCCGAAATGTCGATTGGCGGGGATATGGGTGCTAATATCGATCTTAATAACTTAGCCTTTGAGCAGGGTATGTGTGACGGTGAAAAATTATTTTCAGAATCGCAGTCACGTTTTGTCGTTACGGTTAACCCTGAAAATTGCAAGAAACTTGAACGTGTAATTAACGGTATAGATTTTTCGTGTATAGGCGAGACGACTAAAGATAAACGCCTTAATATCAAAGGTAGCGCCGGTAAAATTATTGTTGAGTTGGATGCGGCTGAGATGCGCAGTGCGTGGATGAAAACTTTTGATAATTTCAGATAGAGGTATATATAATGAAACCTAAAGTATTAGTTGTGCGTACGGCAGGTACAAATTGCGATAAAGAAAGTGCTTTTGCTTTTGAGACAGCAGGGGCTGATGTTAATTTACGGCATATTAATTATTTAAAAAAAACGAGAGATTTTTCCGGCTACAATATAATATGTTTACCGGGCGGGTTTAGCTATGGTGATGACCTGGGGTCAGGAAAGATATTGGCGCTTGAAATTGTTATGCGTCTTAAAGAAGCTTTAAGAGAGTTTATCGGGCGCGGCGGATTGATCATAGGTATATGCAATGGATTTCAGGTTTTAGTTAAAACGGGGATATTGCCTGATTTGGATTTTACTCAAAAAGTAACACTTACATTTAATGATTCTATGCGATTTGAAGATCGCTGGGTGAACATGAGCGTATCGTCGGAAAGTATATGGCTTAAAGGGCTGCCCGAAAAGATACAACTTCCTATTGCGCATGGTGAAGGTAAGTTTTATTCTTCGCAGGATATATTAGCTGAAATAGAAAAAAACGGGCAAGTCGCTTTACGGTATATATCTGAAGATAGCTGTGATGTGATTTATCCATATAACCCTAACGGGTCTATCAATAATATCGCGGGCATAACAGACAAGACCGGACGTGTTTTAGGATTGATGCCTCATCCTGAGCGGTTTGTCTTGAAGCACCATTCTCCGTTTTGGCAAAAAGCGGATGTTGTGCCGTTCGGGAAGATATTTTTCGAAAACGCCGTCAACTATTTCAAATAGCTGATCGGTTTATATATAGGAGTATAAATGTCAAAAACAACTTACAAGAGTGCCGGTGTCAGTATAGATAAAGGCGAAAAGTTCGCGCGCCAGATAAGCCTCGATGTCAAGAATGCTGTTTCTGCGTTTGGCGGCGGCTTTGAGTTCGGGAAGTTTACTAAAGGCATGAAAAACCCTGTGCTTGTCTCGTCTGCTGACGGGGTAGGTACTAAATTACTTATTGCACAGAAATTGGGGATACATAATACCGTAGGCATCGACTTGGTCGCGATGAACGTTAACGATATAATATGTTTTGGTGCCAGGCCTTTATTTTTTCTTGATTATATTGGTGTAGGGAAAGTCGATCTTAAGATCTTATCGCAGGTGATGTCCGGTATAAAAAAAGCGCTGAAAGAATGCGATTGCGCGCTAGTCGGTGGTGAGACTGCTGAGATGCCGGATATGTATAAACCGTCGGAATATGATCTTGCCGGCTTTTGTGTCGGTATACTTGATAAAAGTAAAGCTATTGACGGAAGGAAAATAAAAGAAGGTGATATAGTGTTAGGCATATCTTCAAGCGGAATACATTCTAACGGTTATTCTCTTGTAAGAAAAGTTTTAGGTGACAGCGGTATAAAAAAATATGCGAAAGAGGTCATGGCGCCGACGCGGTTATATGTACGACCGGTACTGTCGCTTTTGGCTGATAAGAAAATAAAAGTCAAGGCTGTCGCGCATGTAACGGGCGGCGCGTTTTATACAAAAATAACTAAAGTCTTACCCGGCGGGTTTGGTATGCGGATAAATAAAAACTCATGGGACATACCTGATATTTTTGAAGTTATAAAAAATAAAGGTAATATTTCTGAAAAGGAAATGTATAAAGTATTTAACATGGGTATAGGCATGACGGTTGTCGTTGATAAGGCAAGCGTAAAAGCTGCGTTATCCATACTCAATAAATTTTTCCCGACAAGTATTATAGGCAGTATAGAGAAAAATAGTAATAAGATGACGTTGGTTTAAAGGGAGAATCCATGAAAGTTTTGGTAATTGGTTCGGGCGGAAGAGAACATTGCATGGCATGGAAACTTTCTAAATCGCCGCTTGTAGACAAAGTGTTTTGTGCGCCGGGTAATGGTGGAACATCGTTATGCGCGGAAAACATTCCTATAAAACCAACCGATATAAAAAGTTTATTGGAGTTTGCCAAAAAAAATAATATCGGGCTAACTGTTGTGGGCCCGGAAGTCTCGCTTGTCGCAGGTGTCGCTGACGCGTTCAGAACGGAAGGTTTAGTGATATTCGGTCCGGACAAGGAACTTGCTCAGCTTGAGGGTAGTAAAATATTGGCTAAAAAGTTCATGCGCGATTGTGGGATACCGACTGCTGATTTTGAAGTATTTGATGATGCGCACAAAGCTAAGGAGTATATTGCCGAACGTGCGGGGAAAGTGGTGGTTAAAGCTGATGGGCTGGCTGCTGGCAAAGGTGTTATAGTCTGTGATAATGAGCAGGAAGCGTTTGACGCTGTTGATACTATCCTCATCGATAAGAAGTTTGGTGATGCAGGTAATAAACTTTTAGTAGAGGCTTGTCTTATAGGTGAAGAAGTGTCAATGCTCGCGTTTGTTGATGGCGAGACTTTTGTGCCGCTCGTTTCTTCACAGGACCATAAACGTATTTTTGATAATGATCAGGGTCCCAATACAGGCGGGATGGGTGCTTACTCACCTGCGCCTATAATGACTGACCGGATGAAGACACGGGTTAATAATGAGATATTCAAACCGTTTGTAAACGGATTGAAAAAACAGGGTAAGAAATATCACGGCGTTATTTATGCGGGATTGATGATAGTTAACGGAGATCCGTATGTCTTGGAATTTAATGTCCGATTCGGTGATCCTGAAACGCAGGCGTTATTACCTAAACTTAAAAATGATTTGGCTGATATAATGCTTAAAGTATGTAATGGCAAACTTCATGATACGCAATTAGTATGGGACGAGAGAGTATATGTGTGTGTTGTATTGGCAAGCGGCGGATATCCCGGCAGTTATGAGAAGGGGAAACAGATTGACGGTATAACAAAAAACGAAGATAATGGCTATAGTATTGTTTTCCATGCCGGCACCGTAACAGATGGAGTTAATTTTTTCACTGACGGCGGACGTGTTTTGAATGTCGTGGGTATGGGGGAAACGGTTAAAGACGCACAGAACGCCGTATATTCCAGAATAGCAGGTTTATCGTTTGAGAATATGTTTTATAGACAGGATATTGCGAATAAAGCGCTTAACAGATAAAGGAGGCTTTATATGCCGAAAAAAATAGCAGTTATTACAGGCAGTAAAAGTGATTTACCTTTAGTTCAGGAAGCCTTAGAGGTATACAATAAACTTGATATTGATTATAGTATTGATGTGATCTCTGCTCATCGTCATCCTGATAAGCTGCGTCAATGGTGTGTTGACCTGGGCATGAAAGATACGGGTGTGGTAATAGCTTGTGCCGGTATGGCAGCCGCTCTTCCCGGTTTTGTTGCCTCATATGTTGATATCCCTGTTATCGGTGTAGCGCTAAAAGGCGGTGTTGCTGATGGGATGGATGCTTTATTATCTATAATAAGTACTCCTAAGGGTATGGGTCTTGTATGCAGTGGTGTGGGCAAAAGTGCTATGATAAATGCTATGATAACAGCACTTGAGATATTGGCTTTATCCGATAAGGATGTAAAGGGCAAAGTATCTGATATAAAACAGATATACCGGTAATAGTTAACAAGGTTGTAAATGACGTCACTTTCAAAAAGAATTAAATTGTCTGACGGAAGTAATTCCGAAACAGCAAAAAAAGTCGTTGAACTGCTGCGTAACGGCAAGATAGTGGCGTTACCGACAGAAACCGTTTACGGTCTGGCATGCAGAGCGGATGACGAACGTATCGTTAAAAAACTTTATGATATAAAGAAACGCGATCTTGCTAAACCGTTCACTTATGTTTTGGATAATCCGCGTAAAGCTATAAATAATTATTTTGCGCCTCTTTTACCGTTCGGTTGCAGACTGGTAGAAAAATTCTGGCCGGGCGCGTTGACTATAGTGTATAACGACAAATATTATGAAAACAAAATAGGTGTACGTGTGCCTGACAATAAATTTTTACAGGAAGTTTTAAGTTCGGTGGATTTCCCTGTTGTTTTACCGTCGGCCAATTTAAGCGGCCAGAAAGAGATCGTTTCTGCCGATCTTTTACAACAGGAATTCGGTGATAAGATAGATTTAATAGTAGAAAATACAGACGGTGGTTTTACCAATATTGTGTCGACAGTTATTGATCTTACATATTATCCTTTTAAGATACTTCGCGAAGCCGCGATAGACCAGAAGCAGATAATAGAGACTTTCGCGTGTAAAAGGATAATATTTGTTTGTGAGGGGAACACTTGCCGTTCGCCAATAGCGCAGATGCTGTTTAAAAAAAGGTTATTTAGTGAAAAGCCTTATTATGCGGGGCGTATAGAGATATTCTCGCGCGGCATATCAGCGTTTGACGGGTCGGCTGCATCGCGTGAGACGGTGGATTTACTTGCCCAGCATGATAATATAGTGGCCTATGATTTTGTTTCTTCGCGGTTACAGCGATATGATATTCTTTCGGCTGATTATATATTTGTTATGCAGCAGAGTCAGCAGGAATACATTATTTCCGAGGAGCCGGCAGCTGAAGGTAAAGTATTTTGTTTAGGCCAGTTTTTGTATGACGGATATCAGGATATACCGGATCCTATGGGCCATGGCATAGATGAGTATCAGGATGTTTATTCATTGATAAAGGAATCGGTTAAAGAGTTGATAGATTGGTTTTAATCTTGTTTTTATATTTGGGAGGTAAAGATGAAAATAGCACTTGCCAGTGACCACAGAGGTGTCAGGCTTAAAAAATTCGTAGCCCAATATCTCAAGGAACTAGGGCATGAAACGGAAGATTTCGGAACATACAGTAAAGATTCGTGTGATTATCCTGATTATGTATATCCTGCTTCTAAGTCGGTCCAGGAAAAAAAGAACGATAGAGCGATAGTCATCTGTTATACGGGTATAGGCAGTTCGATAGTTGCTAACAAAGTTAACGGTATACGCGCTTCGCTTGTATTTAATCTGGCAAGTGCAAAGCTTACACGCCAGCATAACGATAGTAACGTCCTGGTATTAGCCGCGCCTTTATTTAAACGCGATTATTTGAAAAAAGTTATTTCGATATGGCTTAAAACCGAATTTGAAGGCGGCAGGCATTTACGCCGTGTGAAAAAAATCCGTGAAATTGAAAATAAAGAGAAGTAAATTTTTTAGAAAGGCAGGTTAGATTATGTATGATAATTTAGAAAAATATGATCCTGAAATTTTTAAATGTGTTAAAGCTGAACTGACAAGACAGCGTGAGCATTTGGAGCTTATAGCCAGTGAAAATTTTACTACACTGCCTGTAATGATGGCGCAGGGCACAGTATTGACCAACAAATATGCCGAAGGTTATCCTAACGCGCGCTGGTATGGCGGTTGTGTAAACGTGGATAATGTTGAAACTATCGCATGTGACAGGATAAAAGAAATATTTAATGCGCAGTATGCCAATGTTCAGCCTCATTCAGGCACACAGGCGAATATGGCTGTTATGATGTCTGTACTTGAAGCTGGCGATACGGTCTTAGGCATGGATCTTGCATGCGGAGGACATCTTTCACACGGCCATCCGTTGAATTTTAGCGGCCGGTTTTTTAATATTATTCCGTACGGCGTAAACAAAGAAACTGAATTACTTGATTATGACGATATAGAGAAATTAGCTGTCGATAATAAACCGAAGCTTATAATCGCAGGCGCCAGTGCATATCCGGGCATAATAGATTTTAAGAAATTCCGTGCCATAGCCGATAAAGTTGGTGCATATTTACTGGTTGATATGGCTCATTTTGCCGGGCTTGTAGCTGCAAAGATATATCCTAACCCGTGTGAATGTGCCGATTTCGTTACAACGACTACACATAAGACTTTACGCGGTCCGCGCGGCGGTGTGATACTTGCTAAAGAGGAGTTCGCTAAAAAACTTAATACGGCGGTTTTTCCTGGTGTGCAGGGCGGTCCGCTTATGCATGTCATAGCGGCTAAAGCTGTGGCTTTCAAATATGCATTAACAGAAGAATTTGCCGAATATCAGAAACAGGTTGCCAAAAACGCGCTTTACTTTTGTAATAGCATGACAGAGCTTGGTTTCAGGATAGTAAGCGGTACGACCCAGTCACATCTATTTTTAGTAGATCTACGGGCTAAGGGGATTACAGGTAAAGAAATGACATTATTGTTGGAGAGTGTAAACATAACGGTAAACAAGAATCTCATACCGTATGATACTAAATCGGCGTTTATAACCAGCGGTATACGTATAGGCACACCGGCGATAACCGCACGCGGCATGAAAGAACCGGAAATGAAACAAATAGCCGAACTTATAGATAGCGCGGTAGAATTTAAAAATGATAATAGCAAATTAGCTGAGATAAAAACTAAAGTATTAGCGTTAACTGAGAAGTTTCCGTTATATAGTGAACTTGGCAGCTAGAAAGGATTTTAGCAATGAACGGAAATAATATTGAACGCCCTGAATGGGACGATTATTTTATGGGTACAGCTTTTCTGATCTCTAAACGTTCAACTTGTCTGCGCCGTAAGGTCGGTGCGGTATTAGTTAGGGATAATCGCATATTAGCGACAGGCTATAACGGCGCTCCTTCTAAAGTTGAACACTGCGATGTTAAAGGTTGTTTACGGCAGGAGCTCAATGTCCCGTCAGGCCAGCGTCATGAAATATGCCGTGGTCTGCATGCCGAACAGAACGTTTTTTTGCAAGCAGCGAAATTTGGTGTTTCAGCTAACGGTAGCACTTTATATATTACAAATACACCGTGCAGTATTTGTGCTAAAATGATAATAAATGCCGGTATATCGGAAGTTGTTTTTGCCGACGCGTATCCTGACCAGATGGCTGACGGTTTTTTGAAAGAAGCAAAAATTAAAGTCAGGCAGTATAAACCTAAGGAGGAAAGGTGAAAAAATGAGATGTCCTTTTTGTAATCATAATGAGGATAAAGTCGTAGATTCAAGAGAAACAAACGAGAGTATGGCTGTCCGCAGGCGCCGTGAATGTATAAACTGCGGCAAACGTTTTACGACTTATGAGTATGTCGAAAAAACACCTCTTATGGTTATAAAAAAAGACGGGCGCCGTGAATCATATAACCGCGAAAAGATATTTTCGGGGCTTATGAATGCTTGTCAAAAACGGCCTATCAGTATGGATAAACTTGAAAAACTTATTAACGAAGTAGAAGTCGAGATACAAAAGAAATATGACCAGGAAGTGGATTCCAAAGATATAGGCGAGATGGTAGTTGAAAAGCTCGCTCAAATAGATGATGTGGCATATGTCCGATTTGCGTCAGTTTATCGCCAGTTCAAAGACATCAACCAATTCATGCGTGAGCTTCGCGAGATATGGAGTAAGCGACTTAAATAGTCGTTAGTCTTTTCCCGTTCGCTTCGTTCACGGGACCAACCTTATAGTTTATATTAAGGTTGTTGGAGTTTATAGTCGCTAGCCAAAAATCAAAATCAAACCAAAGTAGAGCTGTTAGCCTTTAGCTTTTAGCCAAAACCAAAACCAAAAAACAAGAACCCGAAAAATCAAATTCTAAGGTTATAGAGTGAATAGAGTAGGGGCGGGCTTTGCGTCCGTCCGTTACAGAAATAAACTAATAATCATATTATCAAGATATTTGTATATGGTTTCTAAATTTATATTATATAGTCAGTAATGTTAATTATTTATATACAGATACAATATGCTAACAGCTAACAGCTAACAGCAGACAGCAAACGGCTAATGGCCGATGCATGTATTTGTTTCTTTACTTTCCGATGATTTTTTGGGATACTTATGAATAATTATGCAAAATAAAGAATTACTTAAATCTATCCCGTATCTTAATGAAATAAGAGAAATTGCGGCACAGTCCGGAGCGGATATTTGGCTTGTAGGCGGTGCGGTAAGAGATTTTTTATTGCATGGTGCGTCGGGGATATACGATTTTGATTTTTGTCTTTCGCATGATACGTTAATTTTTGTTAAAAAAATCACGCGTATTTTAAAAGCTAAATGGATAGTCCTGGATGATAAACAGCAAAGCTATCGTGTAATAGTCAGGCATAAGGATAAGATTTATACCTATGATTTCTCGGCTTTACGAGCTAAAGATATAAAAGGTGACCTAGCCTTAAGAGATTTTACAATTAACGCTTTAGCAATAGATATAGCTGATAAACATTCGGCTATAATCGACGTGACAAACGGGCTCAAGCATCTTAGAGCCGGCAAACTTGAAGTGAGTTATGAAAAAGTTTTTAGAGACGATCCGTTAAGGATATTGCGGACATTTTCAATGATGGCGCGGTTTGGTTTCAAGCCCACTAACGGGATATTAGAACTTATACGTCTGGATGCTAAACGGCTCAGACGTATTTCAGGTGAGCGGATACGTGAAGAGATATTAAAGATATTCTCATCCGAGAATGTCTATAAAATAATCTGTCTTATGGACAGGCTTTTGGTACTTGATGTCTTGTTTCCGTATATAACCGAATCCAGGGGGCTTGAGCAGGGTATATATCATCATTTACCGGTATGGGCTCACTCAATGGAAACACTGAAGCAGTTTGAACGTCTGTTAAATTCAAAACGTGTTCAGCATGACTCAGATTTGAAAATTTACCTTAACGATGTATTTGCCGCAAATCGTCCGATATCAACTTATATTAAAATAGCATGCCTATTGCATGATATAGGTAAACCCCGCGCTATGCGTAAAGTAAATAACCGCACAAAATTTCATACACATGAAAAGATAGGCCGTGATCTGGCAGAACGCATGCTGACCAAACTAAAATTTTCAGTGAAAGAAAGGGATCTTATCCAAAAACTTATATTTTGGCATTTGCGGCCCGGTTATCTGGCAGATCAGAAAGAACCGACAGATAGAGCTGTCTACAGATTTTTTCATGATACGGCTGATTATGGTATTGCAGTTATCCTTGTTTCACTTTCTGATTGGCGTGCGACTTGCGGGCCGGCGATAGATAAAGTTAAAAGACGTTCGCATGAACGCGTTATGCTTAATCTTATTGACCAGAAGCTTATATTTGATAAAAAAAAGCCGTTAGTTAAGTTAATTGACGGTAGGAGAATAATGAAAGAGTTTAAACTTACTCCGTCACCGCTTGTCGGTAAGTTATTATCCGCGGTTAGAGAAGAGCAGAGTTTGGGCAATATAACTACTAAAACGCAAGCGTTTGAATTTGCCCGTAAGTGCCTTAAAAAAATGAAGAAATAAATTTTGTTATGGTATCAAGATTATCTGATTCTGTACGTTATGTCCAGGGGGTAGGCCCGAAGAAACAAGAGCTGTTCAACGCATTGGGTGTGAACACTATTAATGATCTTTTATATTATTTCCCGTTTCGATATGAAGATAGAAGCATGCCGGTTGAATTAGCCGGTATAAAAGACGGACAGATCTGTTTAGTAAAAGTTAAGGTCAAAGATTCACGTTTAAAGAAGATGCCTTATTTTCGGAGGTCACGTAAGGTGCGTGATATTTTTGAAATTTTGGTTTCAGATGATACGGGCATAGCCAAAGTGACGTGGTTTAATCGCGGGTATCTGGCGGCTAAAGTGAAGATTGGTGCTGAAATATTTTTATACGGGAAAGCGTTCTATAAAGACAATGCTTTAACCTTTAATTCGCCTGATTGCCAGCTTGTTGAGGAAGATTCGCCTAATATGGAACGGATAGTCGGGGTTTATGGACTTACAGGTACGCTTACCAGTAAATTTCTGCGTAAGGTTATAGATAACGCTTTAAAAAAATACAAAGACCTTCTTATAGATTCTTTACCGCATGATATCCGTATTGCCAGAGGATTGATAGGCATAATGCAGTCGGTAACAAATATGCATTTTCCTTTAAGTTGGGATATGGCATATAAAGCCAGACAACGTTTGATATTTGAAGAGTTATTTTATTCACAGATATTAGTGCATTTGCGTAAGGCCAGGCATAAACAGCAAAAGAGTGTTAAACTTGATGTTCCTGCCGGGTTTATTGATAAGATAAAGAAAAACGCGGGCTTTGAATTTACCGGTGCGCAAGTGAAAGTGATAAATGACATTATGAGCGACATATCCAAAGGGTATCCAATGCATAGACTTTTACAGGGTGATGTCGGTTGTGGTAAGACGGTTGTCGCGGCGGTAGCACTGGCGTCTTGTGCCTTGTGTGGATATCAGTCAGCATTGATGGTACCGACAGAAGTTTTAGCCTATCAGCATAGAGATTCACTCGGAGATATATTGGAAGGTATGGGCTTTAGGATAGATATATTAACGGCATCGTTATCGAAGAAACAAACTGAAAAGATACATGCGAAATTAGCTGATGGTGAAATAGATATTATTATCGGCACTCACGCGCTTATAAGCGAAGAGGTGAGATTTAGGAAATTGGCTATGACAGTAATAGATGAACAGCACAAATTCGGCGTAGCTCAGCGGGCGTTATTACCGAAAAAATCTGATATAACTCCGCATTGTCTTGTTATGAGCGCGACACCTATCCCGCGTAGCCTGGCTATGTCTATTTATGGTGACTTGGATATATCTGTGATAGATGAGATGCCTGAAGGCCGGCCTGTTCCGAAAAGTTTCTGGATGAAAGAAGACCGGCGTGGAGAAGTTTATGATTTCCTTAAGACACGTATCAAAGAAGGCCGGCAGGTATATTTTGTTTATCCGGCAATAGACGATGACCCTGAACTTGAACTAAAGTCGATAAAGAAAATGGGTGCCGAGCTTAAAAAAGTTTTTTCATCTGAAAGGGTTGAAGTTTTTCACGGAAGAATGAAAGCGGCAGATAAACTTAAAGTCATAGAAGATTTTAAAAATGGTAAGATAAAAGTGCTGGTCGCTACAACAGTTGTTGAAGTTGGTGTTAACGTTTTAAACGCGACAGTTATGGTTGTGGAATGTCCAGACAGATTTGGGCTTGCACAATTACATCAGCTTCGCGGGCGTATAAGACGTTCAGATATTCAGCCGTATTTTATACTTTTAGGGGATATATCCGCTTCTGATGCGGCGTATAAAAGAATAGAGTCGATAGTGGCTTCACACGATGGTTTTCAGATTGCTGAGTCGGATCTTTTGCAACGCGGTCCGGGCGATTTTTTCGGATCGTCACAGCATGGCTTTCCGCCGCTTAAGATCGCTGACCCTATAAAAGATATGGAGCTTCTTTCCGATGCGCGTGATTGCGCGTCTAAGATAATCAATGATGACCCATATCTGGATAAATATAAAAATAAAATAATAAAAGAACATCTTTATTTCTGGTTTCAGCGGTAGAGAGTATACAGGTGTAACTATGCGTATAGTGCAGGGGCGGTTTAAAGGCAGAAATATTAAGGTGTCCGATAAAGGTGTCAGACCGGTATCGGATAGAGTTAAAGAAGCATGTTTTAGCGTTTTGCGTGATATATTACCCAATGCGATAGTTTTTGATATGTTCTCAGGTAGCGGGGCGTTGGCGTTTGAATCAATATCGGCCGGTGCCAAATCTGCCGTTTTAACGGATAACAGTAAGAATAGCGTTGACGTTATACGGAAAAACATAAAAACACTCGGATTGGAAACAAACACTGAGTTGTATCTTTTCGACGCGATATTGTTTATTGAGAAACTTGCCGCCAAAAAAGCCCGGTTTGATATTATATTTATTGATCCGCCTTATTCCAAAGGGCTTGTTAATAAAGCCTTGCAAGCTATCATGCGATATGATATATTAGCTCCCTTTGGTTATATTGTATGTTTCGCTTATGCCAAAGATGAGATATCTGCCGATATACAGAACGTTTCGCTTGTATACGAAAAACTTTACGGACAGACTCGTTTTTTGGTGTATAATAATCTGAAATGAAGCTCTGCGGAATAAAATTTGTGATTTTAATACGTATTTGGCCGGAAAACGTGGTTTTGGGTACGTTTTTCTTTCGATATTAAAAATTATATTTTTATCGTTTGGGAATAGCGCAATTTATAGGAGTTATAATGAAAAAAGCGGTGTATCCGGGTACTTTTGACCCGATAACTAACGGACATATAGATATTGTTGTAAGAGCGGCAAAGATATTTGATGAAGTTACGGTTGCGGTAGCCAGAAATAATAGATACAAAAATATGTTATTTGATTTTGAGCAGAGGCTGTTTTTTGCTAAAGAATCGTTAAAACAGATAAATAACGTTAAAGTTGAAGGGTTTGACGGGTTGGTTGTTAATTATGCAAGAAATAACGGGTCAAATGTTATTGTACGGGGCTTAAGGATGATATCTGATTTTGAGTATGAGTTCCAGATGGCTTTGACCAATAGGAACCTTGATTCTGAGATCGAGACAGTTTTTCTTATGCCGCATCCTCAATACTCGTTTATCTCGTCACGTTTGATCAAAGAAGCAGCTTCGTTAGGTGCTAAATTGGATAAGTTCCTCCCCGCATTAGTAGCGGAGGCTTTCAAAGGGATGAACAATGAAGGTTGAATTAGCACGGATAAAAGATATTCCATTAGTCCTTGAAGAGTCTATCAATGTTGCTGACTGGGATGTTGAGAGGTTCGATATAAATTTTGAAGGGCCGATAACAGTCAAAGCGGAATGCTTTAGGGCGGGCAAAGAGATACTTATTAATGTTGAAACTGATTTTTTTGAAATCATTGTTTGTTCAAGATGCGCAAAAGAAGTCAAAAAAGAAAAAAATCAGAAGTTTATGCTTAATTATAATGAGACAGAGTATCCTGATTTTATAGATATCGACAATGATATACGCGAACAGCTTTTGCTTGATATGCCGCTGAAAGTATTGTGTAAACAAGATTGTAAAGGAATATGCCCTCATTGTGGTAAAGATTTGAACGAAGGAGAATGTTCCTGCTAAAATAAAAAATCGTGTATATATATGTATATATATACACTTACGCTTGACTAATGAGTTGTTTTAAGGTAAAACACTAGAATTGGAATGTACAAATAGTAAATAAAATTTAAAGTTAAGAGGAGAGAATAATGGCACATCCTAAAAGAAAACACTCA
>JAQVMQ010000030.1 GCA_028703535.1 Candidatus Omnitrophota bacterium
GTGATACCAAAGAAAAGGTTATAGAGAAGGTTTTGGCTCAGGGGAATGTGCGTATTGAGCGTGGCGGTAGGGTTACTAACGCTAAAGACGCGGTCTATATGGCTAAAGAGGGAAAAACTATACTTTCAGGGCGGCCAGAGATTAACTATGATCCTAAAAATAAGGATTTTTGATAAAATAATTGAGATATGAGAATTCTTGAAGTTTATAATTTGGCCAAATCTTATGGCGGCAGGGCGGTTGTCAGGGGTGTATCACTTTCTGTCAAAAGAGGCGAGGTCGTGGGATTGTTAGGCCCTAATGGTGCTGGTAAGACCACATCTTTTTACATGATAGTCGGGATTGTCCCTCCGGATGACGGTAAAATATTGTTTGATAATCAGGATATAACTCCGTTATCTATTCATGAAAGGGCCAAACTTGGTATCGGGTATCTTTCGCAGGAACCGTCTGTATTTCGGAAACTTACGGTTGAGGATAATATAATGGCTATCTTAGAAACTTTAAATTATTCGAGGATCGAGCGTGCTAAGAGACTGGAAGAGCTTTTAAGAGAGCTTAGTATAGAGCATTTGCGTAAAAGTAAGGCCTATACTTTAAGCGGTGGTGAAATGCGCAGGCTTGAGATAACTCGCGCGTTGGTGACTAAGCCGTCTTTTTTATTGCTTGATGAACCGTTTTCAGGTATTGACCCTATAGTTGTAGGTGAGGCTAAACAGATTATAGCTGAACTAAGGCATAAAGGGATAGGAGTTCTTATAACTGACCATAATGTTAGGGAGACCTTATCTATAACGGATAGAGCGTATCTTATAGCTGAAGGAAAGATATTTATTTCAGGTACGTCAAATGAATTGACAAATGATGCCAAGGCGCGTGAGATTTATTTAGGCCGTGATTTCAGTATGTAGCTTATATTTAACAAATTATATTTTTGAAAGGAGTGCTATATGAACGTTCAGGTTAAAAAATTAGAGAAGTTTAAAAGAAGCATAACTGTGTCAGTTGAAGGTGAAGAATTTCTTTCTGACAAGAAGATATTATGTAAGGATATCGGTAAAAAAGTTAAGATACCCGGTTTTAGACCAGGGAAGATGCCGGTTGAGGTGCTTGAGCAGCAGCATAGTGAATTGGTTAAAGAAGAGTTTATAAAAAAACAATTACCGGTTTATTATGAAAAAGCTCTTATACAGGAGAATATTAAAGCTGTTAGTATGCCGAATATTAAGAATGTTGATATTACGTTATCTTCAATAACTTTTACAGCTGAAGTGGATGTTAGGCCGGAGATAGAAGTTAAAGATTCCGTGTATAAGAATATAAAGATCAAGGAGAAAAATCCTGAAGTCAAAGATTCTGAGATAGAAAAGGTTATTGAATCGCTAAAAGAAGGTGTTAAGAAATCTACCGGTAAGGATGTTGATAACGAGGCCTTAGCAAGATGGGCCGGATATCCTAATACGGGTGAACTTAAAGAATCGATTAAGGCGGAATTGTATGTAGAGAAACTTCGATCGCGTCGGAATAAAATAGATTCTCAGGTCGGAGAGCATTTGCTCAAGTCGGTTAATTTTGATGCGCCTGATAGTGAGACTGAACATTACCATAAGGAAATGGTGAACCGTGAGATGTATAATTTGCAGATGCGCGGTGTTTCTCAGGCGGATCTTGATAAATATAGAAAAGATGTTGAAGAGAAGTTAAAACCTGTCGCGCTTCAACAGGTGAAAATGACCTATATAGTTGAAGCTATAGCCAAGAACGAAGGTTTTTCTAACGAACAGAATCCTGCTGAGTTGGTTTTGGGTTATATTCTGAGTAACGCTAAGTATGAGTAAAGATATTTAAGCGTATTATAAGGAGGTTTATATGAGAAGTATGTATGTTCCTATGGTAATAGAACAATCCGGGCAGATAGAGCGAGCATATGATATATATTCGAGGCTGCTTAAAGACAGAATAATTTTTTTAGGCACAGCTATTGATGATATGGTGGCTAATGTTATTATTGCGCAAATGCTGTTTTTGCAGATGGAAGATTCGAATAAGGATATAAGTCTATATGTGAATTCACCGGGCGGTTCGGTTACTGCCGGGATGGCGATATATGATACTATGCAGTTTCTTAAGTGTGATGTTGCCACGTTTTGTGTAGGTCAGGCTGCATCTATGGGCGCGGTACTTTTGGCTGCGGGGACTGCAGGCAAAAGACATGCGTTGCCTAAT
The DNA here is from genome assembly GCA_028703535.1 of Candidatus Omnitrophota bacterium. Lineage (GTDB taxonomy): Bacteria > Omnitrophota > Gorgyraeia > Duberdicusellales > 4484-171 > JAQVMQ01. The sequence goes on from JAQVMQ010000030.1 coordinate 2,227, forward strand.
TCGCGTATTATGATACATCAGCCTTGGGGTGGTGTGCAAGGTACAGCGGCCGATATTTCAATACAGGCGCAGGAGATTTTACGCTTACGTGAAACGATCAATTCGATATTATCGGAGCATACAGGTAAATCGGTATCGCAATTAGCCAAAGATACAGACAGAGATTATTTTATGAGTGCTAAGGAAGCATGTGATTACGGGCTGGTAGATGCTGTTATATCAGCGGGCAACAATAATAAAAAAGACAAAAATAAAAAATAATAATCGGAGGAGTAAGATGAAACGTAAGATATTAATGACGCCGGGGCCTTCTCCTGTGCCTGCAAAAGTGAGGGAAGCATTGGCGGCTGAAATGATCCATCATAGGACGACGGAATTTCAGGAGATATTGGCTAATGTCCATAAAGATTTAAAAACAGTTTTTTGTACGGATAACCCGGTTGTTTTATTAGCGTCATCAGGGACGGGCGCGATGGAGACGGCTATTGTTAACTTGTTTTCAAAGGGTGATAAGGTCATTACGGTATCCGGCGGTAAATTTGGTGAACGCTGGGCTGAAATTGCACGTGCCTATGGGCTTGATGTTATTGAGATGCAAGTCCAATGGGGGACATCGCCTGATCCTTTAGAAGTTGAAAAAATTATTAAAGAGAATAAAGGTGTTAAAGGTTTGTTTACTACGCTTTGTGAAACATCGACGGCTACGGTTTATGATATAGAAGCTTTGGGTAGGTTAACTGCCGGTACAGACATTTTATTTGTAGTGGACGCGATAAGCGGTATGGGACAGGATAAATTATTGACTGATAAGTGGAATGTAGATGTTGTTGTCAGCGGTTCACAGAAAGGGTTTATGTTGCCGCCGGGCCTTGCATGTTTAAGCGTAAGTGAGAAAGCGCGTAAAGCTATGGAAACTTCTGATTTACCTAAATATTATTTTAATCTTAAAAAAGCGCTTAAGAGTTATGCTAAAGATGATACACCGTGGACTCCGGCTGTATCTCTTATTATAGGTATGCAGGTGGCACTTGAAATGATATTGAACGATGGACTCGAAAATAGATGGGATCAGTTTAATCTTATGGCAAAGGCCGCAAGAGCTGCCGCTGAAGCTATCGGTTTGAAGGTCTATTCTCAGCGGCCTTCTGATTCGGTTACGGCGATAGTCATGCCGGATGATATCAAGTCAGGCGATATTGTTAAGACGCTTAGGACTCAGGAAGGTATGAGCATAGCAGGAGGTCAGGGCGATTTAAAAAATAGAATTATCCGAATCGCGCATATGGGATGGATCAATCAACAGGATTTAATTGAATGCTTTTCTCTTTTAGAAAAAGTGTTGTATCAACAAGGATACAAATTTGAGCTGGGTGCAAGTCTCAAAAAAATACAGGAGGTTATCTATGGCTAAGATCATAGTTTCAGATAAGCTTTCTGTAGAGGGCGTAAAAATACTTCAAGATGCAGGGTTTAGCGTTGATTGTAAATTTGGTATAGCGCCGGAAGAACTTAAAAAAATTATAGGTGAATATGACGCTATTGTTATACGCAGCGGGACAAAGATCACCGCGGATATAATTGCTAACCCGGGTAAATTGAAAGTCATAGGACGAGCAGGTGTAGGTGTTGATAACGTTGATCTTGATGCTGCCAAGAAAAAAGGCATTATAGTTATGAACGCGCCGGGCGGGAATACTATATCAACTTGTGAACATGCGATAGCTTTGATGTTTTCTATTGCTCGTAATATTCCGTTTGCTCATAATTCTCTTATGCAGGGAAAGTGGGAACGTTCAAAGCTTAAAGGGACCGAGCTTACGGGTAAGACGTTGGGCATTGTAGGGCTGGGCCGAATAGGCCGTGAAGTTGCCAAACGGGCGATAGGTTTAGGCATGCAAGTGTTAGGTAGTGACCCGTTTGTCTCAAAAGAGTTGGCTGAAAAAGCCGGTATCGAGATGGCGGAACTGGAAACTATATTTAAGAACGCGGATTTTCTTACGGTACACAGTCCGCTTACTGAAAAGACAAAAAATCTTATTGCTGAAAAAGAAATTAAATTAATGAAATCGTCAGCGTTTATCATTAATGACGCACGCGGTGGAATTATTAACGAAGACGCGTTATATAACGCGCTAAAAGAAAAACGTATAGCCGGTGCGGCACTGGATGTTTTTGTCAGTGAACCGCTTAAAGAGTCGAAATTTTTTGAACTTGATAATATAGTTCTTACTCCGCATTTAGGTGCCTCGACTGAAGAAGCGCAGCTTAACGTTGCTATTGAGGTTGCGCATTGTGTTAAAGACGCGCTTAACGGTAAAGCTATACGTAATGCGGTGAATTATGTTCAACTTGATGCGGATACTTATCAAATCGTTGAACCTTATTTTAGTTTAGCCGAGAAAATGGGTAAATTCATCTCACAGGTTGCTGAAGGTGGACTTAAAGAGGTCCAGATATCCTATCTTGGCGAGATATCCGCTTATAAAGTAGATGTTATCGGTGCGGCGTTTATTAAAGGGATGTATGATACCCAGCTTGAAAGCGATGTCAATTATATTAATGCGCTTGAAATAGCTAAGGAGCGAGGTGTTAAGGTTGAACAGATAAAAAACCGCGATGATAAAGAGTATGTTAACGCTATCCGTGTTAAGGTTGTTACTGACAAAGAAGAACGTTTTTTGGAAGGTACGCTATTCGCTAATAAACAGGCACGGTTTGTTAAAATGGATGACTTTTATCTTGAAGTTGCGCCAACTGATAACATGATAGTCATATATAATCATGATAAACCGGGAACGATAGGCTTTTTAGGAACGCTTTTGGGTAAGTACGGTATAAACATAGCCGGCATGAGTTTGGGCCGTAATGCACCGGAGGGTATTGCTTTAACTATATTGAATCTGGACAACCCTGTTAAAGATGATGTTATTCGTGAGATCAAGGCGCATTCTAATATTGTTTCGGTTCAGTGTGTAGTTTTTTAAATGATTTTGCCTGATATTTGAGTCAAAGGAGAAATATTAATGAATTCAATTGTTGTGGGCTTGCAGTGGGGTGATGAGGGTAAAGGTAAAATTATCGATTATTTATGTCAGGATAAAGACATTATTGTGCGTTTTCAAGGCGGTAATAATGCAGGGCATACTGTAGTTGTCGATAATAAAAAGTTTGTTTTTCATCTTATACCCTCCGGTATTTTACGGGACGATAAGATTTGCGCTATCGGTAACGGAGTAGTCGTTGACCCTAAAGTATTAGTTGAAGAGATAACAGAGCTTAAGGCGAAAGGTGTCAAAATATCAAGCGGGAATTTAAAAATATCGCCTTTTTGTCATTTAATAATGCCTTATCATAGGGTTATGGACGAGCTTAAGGAGTTAAAACGAAGTAAGAAGATCGGAACCACGAAAAGAGGGATAGGCCCTTGTTATGTCGATAAAGTCACGCGGTGTGGAATACGCATGATAGATTTTATTGATGATGAGACTTTTACGGACAAACTTCGCAGTAATCTTGAAGAGAAAAATGAGACTTTTAATAAAGTTTTTGGACATGACGGATTGACTTTTGATGATATATATAATGAATACGCTAAGTTAGCACAAATAATCAAACCGTATGTATGTGATTTTGTGGATTTTTTTGAAGATTGTAAAGACAGGTCTTTTTTATTTGAAGGTGCGCAAGGCACGTTTCTTGATGTCGATTTTGGTACTTATCCGTTTGTCACCTCATCTTCGGTTATAGCCCCTAACGCTTTACTTGGTGCAGGTCTGGCGTCGGTAAAGATTGATGAGATCTGTGGCGTAGCAAAAGCGTATACCACACGAGTAGGTGAAGGGCCGTTTCCTACGGAACTTGATGGCAAAGATGCTGAATATTTCCGTACTATAGGCGGTGAGTTTGGCGCGACGACAGGACGTCCGCGAAGATGCGGGTGGCTTGATCTTGTGCTTTTGAAACGTGCGGTTAAGGTCAATAATATAACAAAATTAATATTGACTAAACTGGACATTTTAGATGACATGGATACTATCAAGGTTTGTACTAAATATGTCAATGCGGATGGTTCAGAGGTTAGAGGGTTTCCTGCGGATTTAGGAAAGATCAGCCCTGTATATACTGAGTTTTCCGGTTGGCATAAGCCTAGTAAAGATGCTTTAAAGTTTGATGATCTGGCTCCGGAGGCGCAAGATTATATAGCTTTTATTGAATCTTTTTTGGGTGTTAGGGTGGGGTATGTTTCGGTTGGTGAGAAGCGGGAAGCTGTTTTGGAAAAATTTAAGTAAGGAGGATAATAATGAGTCCGATTCTGTTAGTTTTTTTAGGTTCTTTTCTTGCTCTTAGCTTTTGCGGATATCTTATTCGTTGGTTATTTAAACAGCCGGAAGGCACAGAGAAGATGGCGACTATTTCAAGGTATGTTTATCAGGGTGCTATAGGGTATCTTAAACAGCAGTATAAAGTTGTTATTCTCTTTTTTGTTGTTGTTTGCGCTATTTTAAGTTTTATGGCATGGAAAGGATTTGTTGTATTTTTCGTGCCGATAGCTTTTGTGACGGGCGGTTTGTTTTCAGGCTTTTGTGGTTGGCTTGGTATGTTTGTCGCAACAAATTCTAACGCGCGTACCGCACATGCAGCATCTCAAAGTTTGAACAAAGGCTTACGAGTGGCTTTTAGCGCCGGTACGGTTATGGGCCTTGTCGTGGTAGGTTTAGGCTTACTTGAAATGGCGACATGGTATGTTATTCTTAATTGGTATTATACAACTGTTGACACTACCGGTGATTTATTGACGGCAATTACATCTACAATGTTATGTTTCGGTATGGGTGCGTCAAGTTATGCTCTTTTTGCCAGACTTGGCGGTGGTATTTATACTAAAGCAGCGGATGTAGGTGCTGATCTTGTAGGTAAAGTTGAAGCGGGGATACCTGAAGATGATCCTCGAAATCCCGCAGTAATAGCTGATCAGGTGGGCGATAATGTAGGTGACGTTGCCGGTATGGGTGCTGACCTTTATGAATCATATGTTGATTCTATTGTTGCGACTATGGCTTTGGCTGCGGCAGCCGGGCTAGGTACAAAGGGCGTTATTACGCCTATGTTAATGGCTTCTGCCGGTGTTGTCGCGTCGCTTATCGGTTACTTTTTTGTTCAGACTAAAGAGAAAGCTACGCAAAAAGAGTTACTGAAAGCATTACGTAAAGGTGTGTGGACAGCTTCATTTTTTGTAATAATTTTTTCTTTACTTATAGTGAAGTTAGTGTTGGGCATGAATTATATTGGGGTTTTCTGGGCAGTTGTAATAGGGTTGGTAGCCGGGAACATAATCGGACACTTTACGGAGTATTTTACATCCGCAGGATACAAACCGACACAAAATCTCGCAAAATCCTCTGAGACAGGGCCTGCAACACTTGTTATTGAAGGTATTGCGCTTGGTATGTTATCTCCTTCCGGCGCAGTTCTAACGGTCGTTGCGGCTATTTTGGGTTCTTTTGCTGTTAATGGAGGATTTACTAATTTTGGTATGGGTCTTTACGGCGTAGGTATTTCTGCTGTAGGTATGCTGTCGACTTTAGGGATAACACTTGCGACAGATGCTTATGGCCCTGTTGCGGATAACGCAGGTGGTATAGCTGAGATGGCTAATTTACCGCCCGAAGTTCGTGAACGTACAGATCAGTTGGATTCTTTAGGGAATACGACTGCGGCTACAGGTAAGGGATTTGCTATAGGTTCGGCTGCTTTAACAGCTTTAGCTTTGATAGTAGCAAATAAAGAGCATATCTTGCATGAAGCTGAAAGATTGGGTATTGAGATCAATATGGAATTAACTTTACTTGACCCCAATATTCTTATAGGTGTATTTATCGGAGCACTTATGCCGTTTGTTTTTTGTGCGCTTTCCATGGGCGCGGTAAGCCGTGCGGCAGGTGCTATTATTACTGAAGTACGCAGACAATTTCGTGAAATCAAAGGATTGCTTGAAGGTACACAGCAAGCTGATTACTCTAAATGTGTTGAGTTGACGACGAAAGCTGCCCAGAAAGAGATGATAATTCCTTCGTTGTTGGCCATTTTAGCGCCTATTGCGGTGGGTTTACTTTTAGGTATACGCGCTGAAATCGGTCTTTTGGTTGGTTCTTTGTCAGCAGGCTTTGTCTTGGCGATAATGTTGGCTAATTCAGGCGGTGCGTGGGATAATGCTAAAAAATATATTGAATCGGGTGCGCATGGCGGTAAAGGTTCACCTCAGCATAAAGCTGCGGTTATCGGTGATACGATAGGTGACCCTTTCAAAGATACTGCCGGGCCGTCACTAAATATTTTATTAAAGCTTATGTCGATGGTATCAATAGTATTTAGTGGATTGATTATGACGTTTAGTTTATTTAAATAATCTGAACAGTTTTAATAAATAAGGCCCTGTCATTTATGATAGGGCCTTATTCATTTATGAGGTATTTATTATGGCGATAAGGATAGAGCGGCTTAATATCATTGTTCCGATTGAGAAAATAAACAGTATTTTCCCCGGCGGGTTTTCCGGGTTTGTTCAGAAGAACAGACGTAATTTTGGTGGGACAATATGGTATGATGATTTTCTTTTGCGTGAAGGCGCGCTTACTCCGGTAGAATTAAAGAAACAGCTTTCTGTTTGGGAGAGCATCGGGTTTAAGAAAGACGAGGATATATGTGTTGTAAGCGATGTGCCGGGCGTTACACAATCTAAATGTGATTGGATGGTCTTTGGGCCTAACAGGGCATATGTTTACATGGCAGGCCATGAACAAGGTGAAATAATAGGCCGTGTAGAAATGCAGAGGATACTATCTCAAGAAAACGAGTAATATACTTATGGACGGCTACAATAAAGCGTTTCAGAAAAATGAAAAAGAATGGGAAGCCTTATGTATAAGATGTGGCGGGTGCTGCGGCGCGTTTGACGATCCATGTAAACATTTACGTAAAGGCTCTGACGGTAAATTTTTTTGCGAAATATATGACCATCGATTTGGTGTGCGTGAGAGTGTTAAAGGTGAGAAATTCGATTGTGTACATATAACTAAGATACTGGATGTGCCGTGGAAAAATGATCATCTTTGTGTTTATAAGAAACTCAAAAAGATGCCGTGGCTTAATGTGAAGAAATAATTGTATATCTAAGGAGGACCAATGGTAATTCCCGCATTGTTGACCGACAAAAGAGATGTTCTTTTAAGTATGCTTGAGCTGTGTAAGACTTTTACCGATTATGTTCAGATAGATATTATGGATGGTGATTTTGTTCCGTCAAAGAGTGTCACGCTGGACGATATCTCAGGTATGGATTTTCCTATTGGGACAGAAGCGCATCTTATGGTAAATAACCCAATACCATGGATAGCGGTATTTAAAAAAGCAGGCACAAAGAAAATATTTTTTCATTATGAAGCTGAATGTGATCACAATGAAGTTATCGGATTAATAGAAGCTGCGGGTATGCAGGCGGGCCTTGTTTTTAATCCGGGGACTGACTTTTTGCTATGTGAGAGTCTTATCCGCAAGGTTTGGTCAGTTCTTTTTATGTCGGTTAATCCCGGTTTTTATGGCGCGCCGTTTATACCGGAAGTATTAGATAAAATAAAAAATTTCAAAATAAAATATCCGGACAAGTCTATAAGCATAGACGGTGGCGTTAAAAGTGATAATTTTGTTGATATCGCGTTGGCAGGCGTTAGCGATATTTGTATAGGCAGCGCATTAATCAAGGCTATTGATCCGGCCGCGGCATTTGTGAAATTTACCGAACTTTTTCAGTCTATAAAATGAACAATAAAATAAAAGTTATATTTTTTATCGTTATTCTTTTTGCGTTGGTATTTATTATAACGAAAAGTCATAGGAATACATCGACTCAGCCACCTTTAGAGCTATTAGACCGGTCTTCAGATAAACCTAAAGTTGCGGTAATCTTTGATGATTTAGGGGAGAGCATGAGAGATATGACGGAGATTTATGCGCTTGATATACCGGTAACGGTCTCTGTTATACCCGGCTTGAAATTTGCGAAAAACATCGCGCATATCGCTTCAAGATGCGGATATACGGTTTTTATCCATTTGCCGATAAGCCCTAAAAATGAAGATGAATATAAAACTGATAAATATAAATTTTTATCTCCATTAATGAAAGAAAAACAAGTTCGCTTATTAACTAAATATTATCTTGAATATATACGTATAGCCAGCGGTGTCAATAATCATATGGGCTCTTTAGGCACAACTGATCCTGTATTGATGAAAACGATACTTTCTGAAGTTAAAAAGAAAAATCTTATTTTCGTTGATAGTAAGACAACGCCTGATTCTGTCGCATTTGGTATTGCTAAAAGTATGGATATACCGGCAGCTGAGAATTCTTTATTTTTAGATGATTCCAGCGATACGGAGCTCATACGTCAACAGATATCCAAGATGCTTGATTTGGCCAAAGCGAAAGGCAAGATGGTTGTTATAGCGCACCCACGGCCTAATACTTTTAATATTCTTAAGGCTGAGATAAACGGGCTTAAAGATAAAGTAGATTTTGTTAATATGCAGGATTACCTGGAAAAATGAAAAAAGTTTTGTTGCATATCTGTTGCGGGGTTTGTTTGAGCTATCCTATAGATTTTTTAAGGGATAAAGGCTATCATGTCACGGGATTTTTTTTTAATCCCAATATTATGCCTAAGGATGAATATGACTTACGATATGAAGCTTTATTGAAAATAGCTGATACGAAAAAGGTATCTGTTATTCATGATACCGGAGGGCATGATATATGGAAGAACGAATGCGGCATGATGCATGCGGAGAGAGAAGGTGGCGCTCGTTGTCTGAAGTGTTTTGGCCTGCGGCTTAAACGTACTTTTGAATTTATGCAGTCTCAAAAATATGATTTTTTTGCCACAACGCTTACAGTTAGCCCGCACAAAAGAAGTGAAGATATATTTTCTATCGCCAAAGCGATAGCTGCTAACAAGTTTCTTGAATTTGATTTCAAAAAAAACGACGGCTTCAAAAAAACAATGCTTCAGGCAAAGGAGGCCGGTATTTATATGCAGAGCTATTGCGGATGTGGGTATAGCCGCGTACCTGCTGTCTGAAAATATTATGGAACTAAAATATTATAGTTTTAATAAATATCTCAGGGACAAATTTTCTCAGCGTGTGCACAGAATAAGTCTGGATGCCGGTTTTACGTGCCCGAACATAGATGGGACGCTAAGTAATGACGGATGTGATTATTGCAATAATAAAGCTTTTTCTGTTTATGCCGAGACCAGAAAACCTTTAGATGCGCAGATAAAAGAATCTATAAAGTATTATTCCAAACGTTTTTCAGCAGAGAAGTTTATTGCTTATTTTCAGGCATATTCAGGCACGTACGCTGAAATTGGCAGATTGAAAGAAGTGTATGATGTTATTAAAAAATTTCCTCAGATAATCGGACTTTTTATTTCGACTCGCCCAGATTGTGTAGACAAAAATAAGATTGAACTTATATCAAGTTATCAGGATAAATTTCTGGTATGGATCGAGTATGGCTTGCAGACTACACATAATGATATTCTTGAAAGTATTAATCGCGGGCATACTTATGAAGATTTTCTTGATGCTATAAGGTTAACCCGTGAATATGATATTAATGTGGGTGTACACATGATTGTCGGACTGCCCGGGGTAGATTATAAGATGCTTATGTGTGATGCAAAACGTATTGCATCGCTTGATGTACAGGGTATAAAGATACACAGTTTGCATGTATTGAGAAATACCAGGCTTCAGGAAAAGTATCTTAGTGGTACGGTTAAGCTGCTTTCCAGGGATGAATATGTACACAGTGTTTGTGATTATCTTGAAGTTTTGCCTAAAGATATGGTCATTTTACGGCTTGCCGCTACTGCGTTAGACAAGTATCTCGTTGCGCCTTTATGGATAAATGATAAACATAAAGTTTTAGAGGCAGTACAAAATGAGTTTATAAAAAGAAAAACTTATCAGGGGAGTTTTTATGAGAGCAGTTGTCAGCCGGGTTAAGGCGGCTAAAATTTGTATTGCCGGAAAAGAAACGGCTATCATAGGCCGCGGAGTGCTTGTTTATCTAGGCTTTTGTAAGTCAGATGATGAGATGCTTTTAAAAAAAATGGCGCAAAAGATAATAAATTTGAGAGTATTTGAGGATGACAGGGCTAAAATGTCTTTATCGGTTAAAGACATGGATCTTGAGATTTTATGTGTTCCGAATTTCACGTTGGGTGCAGATATAAATAACGGAAATCGTCCGTCTTTTGACCCTGTTATGGATCCCAAGAGAGCAAGAGAATTCTATGACAGTTTTATTCAGGAGATTTCCTTGTCCGGCCTTAAAGTTTTAACGGGGGTTTTTGGCGCGGATATGGATATTTCTTCTGAAAACGCAGGGCCGGTAAATATAGTTATTGATATTAAATAAACATTGTAGTGGTGGCAGAGATTTATAGTATAATAATTCTGGGTAGATATTAGGGGAGGGTTTATGTATCCGATATTATTTGATTTGGGTTTTATTAAAATATATTGTTATGGTGTTTTTGTGTGTATAGGTATTATCGCGGGGTATCTTGTTGCCAGACGTCAATTAAAGAATACTGGTGTGCCGGAACAAACTTTTTCTGATATAGTATTTTGGAGTATAGTCTGGGGTTTTTTCGGCGCGAAACTTTTATATTTGATAGTCGAATGGCGATATGCAATACGATATCCTTTGGATGTTATACGCAGCGGTTTTGTCTTTTATGGCGGGCTTGTCTCAGGTGTGATAGCTGTTTTTTTTCTTGTTAAGAAGTACAAAGTGGATTTTTTTAAGATCGGCGATCTGTTCGCGCTGGCTATGCCGCTTGCGCATGCGTTTGGCCGTATCGGCTGTTTTTTAAACGGTTGTTGTTACGGTGTTGTAACGGATGCAGGACATGGCTTACTTTTTCATCCGTTTTCACCGGCAGGTATGACGCATGAATATATTTTTCCTTTACAACTTGTAAGTTCGGCTTTTTTGTTTGTTTTATTTTTATTTTTATATTTTCTGTATACTAGAAAAAAAACGGATGGGCTTACGCTTGTGCTATACGGTATGCTATACGGTATATTCCGTTTTATTATAGAGTTCTTTAGAGGAGATGACCGGGGCGGCCTATTTGGGCTTTCAACTTCTCAGATAGTATCAATACTGGTTGTTTTATTTGCGTTTGTGGTACTGTTCTATGTCGTGGAGAATAAAAAAAATGATAGTTTATGATGGGTAGAGTGCAGGTCTGCATAAAAGTTTTTTTTAGTTTTTTGTTTTTCGGGCTATATTTATCGTCAGTTTATTCGTTAAATCTTAATACGGGTTCTTTTGTGTGTAACGGTTTTATACCTGAGAAATACACGTGTGACGGGTTAAATTATTCACCATCACTTAATTGGGGAGATGTTCCCGACGGAACAAAAAGTTTTCTCATTATTTGTAATGATCCTGATGTGCCGTCAGGTAATTGGACTCATTGGACAATATTTAATATACCAAACGTGATAAGAGTCTTAGATGAAGCATTTAACTCATTTATGCCTATGTCTGAAGGTATAAACGATTTTATGAATATTGGGTATGACGGGCCGTGTCCGCCTAGAGATGGTGGTGTACATAGATATTTCTTTAAAATTTATGCTTTAGATACGCAATTAAGCCTTACTTCTGGTGCCACGGAGCTGGATATTATAAATGCGATTGATGGACATGTTTTGGACGAGGCAGAGATCATGGGCAAATATGAAAGAAGGAGGTATGATTGATGGCTAAAATAAAAAAAATCAAAGCACGTGAAATCATAGATTCACGTGGTAATCCTACTGTTGAGGCGGACGTATATTTAAATAATGGTGTGATGGGCCGTGCGGCTGTGCCTTCCGGTGCTTCGACCGGTAAATTTGAGGCTGTTGAGTTGAGAGATAAAAGTAAACGGTTTTACGGGAAAGGCGTCTGTAAAGCGGTCAAGAATATCGAGGATATCATAGCCAAAGAAGTAATAGGTAAAGAAGCAAACTTTCAGGATATAGATACTTTAATGATCGCACTTGACGGTACCCCCAATAAAAGTAATTTAGGTGCTAATGCCATTTTAGCTGTTTCGTTAGCTGTTGCTAAAGCATCTGCTTTGGCTCAGGATAAGCCGTTATATAAATATCTCGGCGGCAGTAAAGCTAACATATTGCCTGTCCCATTGATGAATATATTAAACGGCGGTATGCATGCGGATAATAATCTTGATATACAGGAGTTTATGATCGTTCCATCGGGATTTAAGACTTTCAGGCAGGCATTACAAGCGGCCTGTGAGATATTCCATGTTTTAAAACTCAGTCTGCATAGTAAGAAATTAGGAACAGCGGTTGGTGACGAAGGCGGGTTTGCCCCAAATCTTAAAAACAATCAGGAAGCGTTATCTTTGATAGTCCAAGCGATTGATAAAGCAGGATATAGGCCGGGCAAGGATGTTCATATAGCGCTTGATGTCGCGGCTAATTCTTTTTATTCCGGTGGTAAATATAATTTCGAAGGCAATAAGTTTAACGCTGATGACATGATCGCTGTCTATAATAAATTTATAAGTAAATATCCGATTATCTCAATAGAAGACGGATTAGACGAAGATGATTGGTCCGGTTGGGAACGATTGACTTCGAAGTTAGGCGGGAAAATCCAGCTTGTGGGTGATGATCTGTTTGTAACTAACAGGGACAGGTTGTTGGCGGGTATAAAAAACAATATGGCTAATTCAATATTGATAAAATTAAATCAAATAGGTACGTTATCGGAAACTTTGCAGACAATGCAGCTGTCTTCCGAAGCAGGATATTCATCAATTGTTTCCCATAGGTCCGGTGAGACGGAAGATGTTTCTATTGCTCATCTGGCTGTAGGAACTTGTTGCGGACAGATAAAAACAGGTTCAGTTTCAAGAACTGAACGTGTGGCTAAATATAACGAGTTATTGCGTATTGAAGAAGCCTTTAAAGATAAAGCGTTATATTACGGGCAAAAAATATTTCAAGGGATGTGATTTTCATGAAAGTATCATTAGTATTTACAAGCAGACTTTTCATTGTATTGGTATGTTTCATTTTGATAGGATTCATATATTTACCTAATTATGCTAAAATATGTAAATTAAAAAAAGCGAGAGAGGAACTAAAACTTAAAGCGGATAAAGTTATAAGTGAAATAGATATGCTAAGTGAGGACATTTCATATGAACAGATGGCCCGTGATGAACTGGACGCGGTGAAGAAAGATGAGACAGTAATATATATAGTGAGAGATTGATTATATGAAAACCATTTGGCCTATCGCAATATCGGTATCTTTTCTTGTCCATACCGGGATAATCTTTGGTGTGCAGTTCGACAGGGCCCAAAAACTTAAAGAGAACGCTTTAACTAACGAGCTTCTTAGCCGTGAAATAGAGATAATAGCGCATGACACGCTCAAAGATAATAAGTTGAACGAAACCGGTTCGGATATAAAGGTTCCGCCGTATATTTCGAATAAAAGTTTTAAAAAAATAATGACAGCTAATAATACTCTAGCAGATATTGCAAAGCCGGATATTATGGAAGAAAATATAAAAGAGATTATCCTTTCTGAGATCCCTAACGATAAAAGATTACGGGAAAATCCTGATGGAGAGCCGAGCGGCAGGTATTCGCCGCCTTTGACCTCGACGGAGGAGAGCGCCTTGGCCACATCGCCGGAGAGAGCCGGCTCGCCATGGACGGGTTCGGAACAGTCCACATG